>NZ_DBHIVL010000003.1:0-80229 GCF_057271695.1 Centipeda sp. (in: firmicutes) | reverse complement strand
CAACGGCCTTCCCTCCCACGTTTTAAATATAAGAAAATTATAACACAGGATAGGGGAAGATGGCTAATGATTCTTTGCGAAAAAATCCCGCCCGTAGCGTCCCAACAACGGTAGAAAGCTCTTTGTGTGAGACAACACAGGTATCATGGCAATATCTTTCCTATGTGCATAATATGACTAGCTCGCTCCGCATCAAATCATTCTTTTTCTGCGATATTTCGGCGTAAAGACTATGTGATATTTACACAACCATTTTGTGTGCGATAAGCTATTTGCTTTTTGTGCCATATAAACGCCTTTTCCTTCTTCATACTTTTAGGCTCGAACATCCTTTAGGGAAACGCTGATAAAATGAAGTTCGTCAGATTGGCGTAGATTTTTTCGTCCGAACAAGGAGACAAACCGGACGCATAGCAGGGGCTATGTGGAGGATTTGTCGACACAGTGCGGGCAAAAAAGATGCGCTAAGATGGCGCGGCTGAATTTATCAGTGCTTCCTTAGTATATTAGGAAAAGGTGTTTTGTGGTATAACCTTTTGTCTCCACCCGCACAGCGGGTGGGTTTTTGTTTCGCTCTCTACGTTCGCCCAACTGGGTCACGACCCATACACAAAACAAACGACCATGATACCGTCCGGCGGATCATGGTCGTTTGTTTTTCTATGCGCTTTTAGTGATGCGCAGTGACGCTTGCCTTGCGGAATGCCAGCGAATACGCGAGTACCACGGCGAAGCAGAGCACTGGCAGATAGAATGCGGAGCGCACCGCGGTCTCCGCGGCGCCAAAGCCGCCGACAAGAGCACCCAATGCGCTGCTGTCCACCAAATACCCCATGAACGGCGTGATGACCGCGCCGCCGAGGATCGCCATGATGAGCCCCGCCGCACCGAACTTCACCTCGGGGCCGAGACCGCGCAGCGCGATCCCGTAGATCGTCGGGAACATGAGCGACATGCAGCCGGACACGCCGATCAACGTGTATACGGATATCTCGGTCGGCAGATAGATCACGCCGAGGCAGCAGAGAATGCCGCCGAGGGCGAATACCGCCATCATCTTGGCCGGAACGATGTACTTCATGAGATAGGTGCAGATCCAGCGGCACGCGATGAAGAGGACGATGGAGTAAATATAGATATTCACCGCTTCAGCTTCGATCAGTCCCTTCGTGATCATGACGTATTTAATCGTCCATGTCCAAACGGCGATCTGCACACCCACATAGAAAAACTGCGCCACAACTCCGAACGCGTACCGCGGGATGCCGACGAGTTTACGAATCGCCTGCTGCACGGTCATCTCGTCGACGCTGTCCTTGTCGCTGAGCGTACTGCGGTAAAACGCCGTCCAGATGACGAACGCGATAAGAATCAGCCCGACATACGGCACGCACACCCAGAACAGCTCGGTATCGCGCACCACGTTGAGCTGATCCGCGCTCATCGCCAGCCGGTCGTCCAGCGTCGCCGGATTCAGATGGGACAGGATGACGTATTTTGCCAAGAACAGCCCCGCCATAGAGCCCAGCGGATTAAACGCCTGCGCAAAATTCAGGCGTCGTACGCTCGTTTCCTCATCTCCCAGCGAGAGCACAAAGGGATTGCAGGTTGTTTCGAGCACGGAGAGCCCGCCCGCCAAGATAAAAATGGATACGAGGAAAAGATTGTAGCTCTGCAGCATGGCGGCCGGGATATAACCGAACGCACCGACCATATAGAAGCCGAGGCCGACGAGGACGCCGACACGGTACGAGTACCGCTTGATAATAAAGGCCGCAGGGAGCGCCAGCACGGCATATGCGCCGTAAAACGCAGCCTGCACAAGAGAGGAATCCACGGCATTGATCATAAAGATCTTTGCAAACGACGGGACGAGGTTGTCCGTCATGTTGTTAAGCAGTCCCCATAAGGCAAAGCAGGAGACCAAGAGGCCAAAATACACGCGGTATTCGCGGGGCACGATCGGTTTTGCCCGGTCCATTTCCTGTGCCGGTCCAAAGGAAGGCCCCATCGCAGTCGTTTCTGCCTTCAAAATTGATACACTCCTTTCAGTGGAAAAGCGGTCTTCGTCTCGCCTTTCTGCCGACGGTGTCATTCCTTCGCATAGTGCTTGTAGCCGGGGTGCCGCCCCTTGACGCCGTAGTAACTGCGGAGGTTGATGAGCTTATCGATGTTCTCGCGGGAAATCTCCTTCGGCCCGCCGAGCTGATAGGCGACGAGATTGATCTTGGCAAAGAGTTCGAGGGTCTCCATCTTGTAGTAGGCGTCGATGAGATCGGCGCCCAACGTCAGCGCGCCGTGATTTTCGAGCAGCACGGCGTCATGCTCCTGAATATAGGGCGCAATTGCCCCCGGTACCTCGTAGGTGGAGGGCGTGCCGTACGGCGTGATCGGAATCGAGCCGAGCGACACAACGGTCTCGATCATATCGTAGCGGTCGAGATGCACATGCGCGACGGCGAATCCCGTCGCCGTCGGCGGATGCGCATGCACGACGGCGCCGACATCTGTGCGGTCCTTGTAGCAGCGCATATGCATCTTGATCTCAGAGGACGGGCGATACCCCTCGTTTGCCTCGAGGACATTGCCCTCGGGATCGATACGCACGAGTTTTTCCGGCGTGATAAAACTCTTGCTGATGCCCGTCGGTGTCGCGAAGAAGTTCCCGTCCGCCAGTTTCACCGTGACGTTGCCGTCGTTCGCGGCGACCCAGCCCAGCTGCCACATCTTGTGGCAGACGTCGCAGATCTGATCCTTGATCTCGTTTTCATTCATAAAATTTTCCTCCGCATAGACTACGCTGTGATGACGCCCTTCTGCAGCATGATGTTGGCATAGAGCTCCGTCTCCCCCGTAGCGACAATCGCATAATTTTTCTTCGCTTCCTCATAAAACGCGAAGCGTTCGATATGGCCGATCGCTTTTTTCCCGCGTGCGTCGTACTTTTGCACGATGTCCGCATAGACGTCCCAAATGGGCGTCTCTGCGGTGTCGCCCGGCACGACCTCCATGAGCCGCACGGGCTGCTCCACATAGGGGTCCAGCGGGAACACCTGCAAAACGGCGTCCAGCAGGTCCGGCACATTGTGTCCGTCGCAGCGCACGACAACCGCGTCCGCGCCGACGGATGCGGCGGGGAAATTGCCGTCGGCGATGACCAGCCGGTCCCCATGTCCCATTTCACAGAGCACCTTCAGCAGCTCCGGTGACAAAATCTTGGGAATTCCTTTTAACATGCGGTAATCTCCTTCCATCTGCCGTAGGCTTCGTTCCACCACGCGCCGTCCTGCGGCACGTACTTCATCACCGTACAGGATGCGGCGACGACGCTTCTCGCCTCTTTGAGCGATCCGAGCGCCGCATCCGCCAGCAGCTGCAGGACGACATTGCCCATCACCGTGGCTTCCACAGGGCCTGCCTGAACGGTGCGCCCGCAGGCGTTCGCCGTACACTGGCAGAGCAGTCTGCTCTGCACCCCGCCGCCGATCATGTGGATATCAGCGTCCCGCACCGTATCCGTGCAGCTGCAAAGCTGCTCCAAAGACGCGCGGTACTTGAACGCCAGACTCTCGTCGATGCAGCGGACGATCTCCGCAGTGGTCTCCGGCACAGGCTGATTCGTCCTTTGGCAGAACGCGCGGATGCGCGCGGGAATGTTGCCCTCCGCCATGAATTCCGGCGCGTCCGGATCGATGAGGGAGCGGAACGGTGCGGCCTCGGACGCCATCTGTTCCAGTGCGCCGAAGGAATATTCCATCCCCTCCCGGATCCACTGCCGCCGGCACTCTTGAATCAGCCAAAGGCCGACAATATTCTTCAAGAAAGAAATTTTGCCGTCATATCCGCCCTCGTTCGTCAAATTGCACGAAAGAGAGCGCTCGTTGATCAGCGGTCGGGGCAGCTCTGTGCCGAGCAGCGACCATGTGCCGCAGGAAAGGAAGATAAAGTCGTCGTGCGGCGTCGGCACGGCGGCCATCGCGCACTGTGTATCGTGCCCGGCGACGGCAATGATCTTTGCCCGCGCAACGCCGAGTTCCTCTGCAAGCTCTTCCGAGAGGCGCCCGACCGGCGTCCCCGTCGGCACAATGTCGGTGAAAATCCGCCGCGGCAGGCCGAGCGCCGCGATGCTCTCTGCGGACCAATCGCGCGCGCGTGCATCCAGCAGCTGCGTCGTGGAGGCGATGGAGTATTCCGTCCGCTTCTCGCCGGACAGCCAATAGTTGAACAGATCCGGCATCATGAGGAGCGTATGCGCGCGGTCCAGCACGTCGGGCCTCCGCCGCGCCAGAGACAGCAGCTGAAACGCCGTGTTGATCTCCATGAACTGATTGCCGGTACGCTCGTAGAACGTATTCCGGTCGATTCTTTCCCACGCTGCCTTCAGCATGCCGCGGGTTCTCTTGTCCCGGTAGTGCACGGGATTTTCGAGCAGCGTGCCGCCGGCGTCCAGCAGACCGAAGTCGACGCCCCACGTATCTACGCCGATGCTCTCGACCGCGGCATACTCCTTCGCCATGCGTATGCCCCGTTTGATTTCATGGAACAGCCGCAGCGCATCCCAGTACATCGTCCCGCGGACGGTGACGGGATCGTTGGAGAATCGGTGCACTTCCTGCAGGCGGATCGTCTGTCCGTCATAGCATCCTAGAATGGCACGGCCGCCGGAAGCGCCAAAATCAAAGGCCAGTACATTTTTCATCATGATTTTGCCGCGCCCTTCCGCTTATTTATACATGGGGCCGTAGGCCGCGCACGCTCTGTAGTCCTGCCCTTCCTTATCCTGGCCGAACGCGTTCCATGCGGCCGGGCGGAAGATCTGCTCCTCGGGCACATTGTGCATGCAGACGGGAATGCGGAGGATGGAGCACAGCGTGATGATATCCGCGCCGATATGCCCATAGCTGATGGCGCCGTGGTTTGCGCCCCAGTTGTTCATAACGTCATAGGCGGAGCGGAATGCGCCCGTCCCCGTAAGCCGCGGTGTGAACCACGTGCAGGGCCACGTATAGTCGGTCCGCTTCCAGAGCTTGTCGGACACCTCGTCCGGCAGATCGACCGTATAGCCTTCGACGAGCTGCATCACGGGGCCAAGGCCTTTGACGAGGTTCAGACGGATCATCGTCACGGGCATCTGGCCGCGCGTAAGGTACCGCGAGGAGAACCCGCCGCCGCGGAAATAGCCGTTGTCTGCCGGGCACCATTCGGTCGCATCAAGGCAGGCCTTTTGATCCGCTGCCGTCATTTCCCAGAACGGCTTGATCACGGGATTTCCGTTTTTGTCCTTCGCACCGCCGCAGGCATCGAGGCATGCCGCGCCGGAGTTGATGAGATGGAGGAAGCCCTTGCCTTCCTTCGCCACGCCCTCGAGTTCGTACCCCGTCGCCCTCTTGACCGCCTCGGGGCTCCAGTAGGTGCGGACATCGGCAAAGATCTGCGCCGTATTCGTCAGCAGCTTGCTGAATAGCATGCATACGCCGTTCAGCGTATCGTTCTCCGTTGCGAGGACATAGGTCTCGCGTGCGCCGTTCCAGTCGAAGGAAGAGTTGAGCATCGCCTCGGGGAAATCGCAGTTGGGATAGAAGTCCGTCCACTGGCGCTGCCCCTGGAAGCCGCCGACAATGGCGTTATGGCCGAGCACTTCCTCCTCGCAGCCCTTGGGCAGATTCTTGTTGCCGTTGTAGAGGTCCTTGATGATGCACATCATCTTGACCACGAATTCCCATGCTTCTTTCTTCTCCGCATCGCTCTTGCGTGCAAATTCAGGGTTCTTGTCAAAGCCCTCTTTGCAGTGTTCCTTTGTCCACGCGAGCGCCTTTTGAAACTCCGCCTCGTCGTAGACCCCCTCGGTCATGCGGCGGATGATCTCGACCTCGTCGACAGACTCGACGCGCATGCCGAGATATTCCTCGAAGAATTCCGGACTGATGATGGAGCCTGCGATGCCCATCGTAATGGAGCCGATCTGCAGGTACGACTTCCCGCGCATCGTTGCGGCCGCCACCGCAGCGCGCCCGAAGCGCAGCAGCTTCTCCGCCACATCTGCGGGAATCCCTGAGGCATCCGCCTCCTGCACATCGTGCCCATAGATGCCGAACGCGGGCAGGCCTTTTTGCGCATGGCTTGCCAGAACGGATGCGAGATAGACGGCACCCGGGCGCTCCGTTCCGTTGAAGCCCCATATGCCCTTGATGGTCATGGGATTCATGTCCATCGTCTCGGAACCGTAGCACCAGCACGGCGTCACCGTAAGGGTGATATCCACATTCTCCTTCTTGAACTTCGCAGCGCATGCCGCCGCTTCGGGAACGCGGCCAATGGTCGTATCCGCAATGACGACCTTGACGGGATCGCCGTTCGAATATTTCAGATTCGCCCGAAACAGCTCCGCCGCCGCCTGCGCCATCGCCATCGTCTGCTTTTCGAGAGACGCGCGGACGTCGAGCACGCCGCGTCTGCCGTCAATAGTCGGGCGGATGCCGATCACGGGATAATCGCCGATCAGTCTGTTCTGTGCCATTTTAAATTCCTCCATCGCAATACCATAATGTTTGGGGTGATTCTAGTGACAAGTATAACATTGCGATTTTTCCATATCTTGTGCTATAATCACCATAAATATGACGATATTATTTTTATTTTTGTTTCCAAGATCTTCTCTTTTTCATTTAATTTTTTTATTTTTCATAGGATGACAGGTAATCTATCATCTTCGAAGTATAATATTTTTATCCAAAAGCATAACGATATTATCTTCACGAGAGGAGAAGCTGCACATCATGCGCCGTGAAGGATACAACGAGGTCAAACAACGCGGACGTTTCGATTTCCCGGTGGAGTTCTATCATGTCGACTACCGGCACCCTAGATTCAATATGCCCCACCACTGGCACATAGAATACGAAATCATCCGCATACAAAAGGGCGTCTTCCACATCAATCTCAACGAGACCGGCATTCATGCCAAAACCGGCGACATCATCTTCATCCGCGACGGCATCGTACACGGCGGTCATCCGGAGAGCAACACCTGCGTCTATGACTGCGTCGTGTTCAACATGCATCAGCTGCTGAAAAATATGAACAGCGAGGATGTCTCGTCTCTCCTAACGCATGACATCCACATCAACAACGTATTCACCGCAGATCACCCGGAAGTGCAGCAGGCCGTAAAGGTTCTTCTGCAGACGCTGCGCAGGCAAAAAAAGGGCCACGAATTCATCGTGACCGGCATGCTCTATGCATTTTTGGGCATTGTCTTGGAAAAGGGGCTGTACCATCATGCGAATACGGAAATGCTGGACAGCAACCGCCGCAGCATACAGCAGCTCAAGGAAGCCTTTCTCTTGATTGACAAGGCTTACGCCACGCCGTTGACGCTGAAGGATTTGGCCGATGCGGTCGGCCTCTCCCCCAACTATTTTTGCAAGTTCTTTTTGAAAATGACGCACCGCAGCCCCATCGACTATCTGAATTACTATCGGATCGAGACGGCGTGCATCCGGCTGTCGACGACCGACGCGTCCATCACGGATATTGCCTACAGCTGCGGGTTCAACGATCTCAGCTACTTTATCAAGACCTTTAAGAAATATAAGGCGACGTCTCCCAGAAAATTTCGTATGGAAACGAACATGAAGGTATCTCATGTGAACGCGCATCCTCCATCCGCCGAGCCGCCCGCTGAAAGAAGGCCCGCGGACAAATAAACATCCCCCTAAGAGGACAGGTTGGCATTGCCTGTCCCTAGGTGGATATTTTTCTCCTGCCGCAAAATAAATATCCACCCGCATAGCGGGTGGTTTTTCATTTTCGGGCATAGCCCTCATGTAATTGGCGGCGTACAAGTACGCCTTTTATTGGCCTGCCAGCCATGCACAGATTACTTGCTACCCATAAATGGGTCTCTTGGGTCAAACAAGCTCAGTTGATCCTGCTCCCGATCCTTCTTCAGCTGGTCAATATATACTATTATATACAACAAATGAGGCTTTGTCTAATGAGAGCGGAGTATTTTAAATGAAAGCACTGGAAGTATTTACTCAAACTTCGCAGATAAATAACGTACGGTAAGCTTTGAAACATCTAGCTTTCAGGCAAATAAAACAGCATGAGCGACATCCATTTGGTATAATTTAAGTACCAACAAAAACATCCAATGGAGGGCTCATGCCATGAACAGTATAGCACAAACCAACCGCTCTGAAAATCAGCTGTCCGAGAAAATGCAATATTTTCTGAGACGTTACCACGTCAGCCGTATTCTGCGCTCTGCGAATGCCTACAAACATGGTGGCTTTCCTGTCCTCAGCATCTTCCTGCTGGTTTTCCGCATGGTGTTCCAGCAGCATTCCGTCTACACGCAGATGCATCTCCAGCGCACCGCCATGCCTTTCGGCAAGGATACGTTCTACCGCTTCATGAACTCTTGCCGAATCCACTGGCGCAGATTCACGACAGAGATTGCCGCCGCCATCATCTATGACACGCTCGCTCCCCTGACTCATGCAGATCGCATCAACGTGCTCATCCTCGACGATTCCATCTACCATCGCGCCCGCTCCAAAAAGGTGGAGCTTTTCGCCCGCCTCTACGACCATGCCAAGAAGGAGTTCTCCTATGGCTTCCGCTTACTCCCCCACAACTTCTATACTTTTAAATGTATACCTTTACCTCTCAAATTTTCTATGCAATCAGCCAGATATTCAATATTATGCTCTTTGTAAATTGGACTGCTTATAATTTCCTCTTTAAGATTATCGTACTTTTCTGCTGTCCTTCCTCTATAATTTTTATCTTTCCATTCCGCAGAAACATTATATCCTCTTTTTTCCATCTCCTCCATAACCAATACATGGTAAATAAAAAGATGATACGGGGAATATGTAAACACATAGTCCACAGTTTTATGTCTCTTTTTCCATCCATTGCCCCTCAGAGCACAACATTCCCTATGTTGTCCAAGAAGCTGATTTTTGGGCAATAAGTGGATAAGTTTTTCATGCCATAGTCTCATATTGTTCTCCTGTTAATGTTGTGGTCAAGGGTTTTTGTAAGGCAAATTGCAAGTTTAATTGTTGCAAGTTCTCGTTAAACTTTTAGCCCTAAATTGCAATATCAAATCGGGCAGTAGAGTACAACAGAATCAAAAATTATGTGTGAAGAGTTTTCAAGGCGGTATCGAAGCGTTCTTGCGGAGTTTCGTAGTCTAGGATCTTGCGTGGCAGCGTATTGATCCAATCTTCCATGAAAATTATACCATAGAACACGCCGTGTTGCCTAATGCTTCTTTGAAAGAGATATTCAAAACATACAATATGACGAATGGAAGCTCTCCTATATTCTCACCCCTCAACACCAATCTCAATCTCGCCCTTGAAAACAACAACTATTTCGCCATCCTCCTTAACTGCAATGTGATCGAGCAGCCCGCCCCATAACTCCTCGTCGAACTCAAGCTGCTCTCCATTGATCCCACATACCACTTGAATCATGCCCTCCAAGGTGTTTCTCTTGCTCTCCCTCTCGGCAATTTGCTCATCCAACCTCGCTAGATGCCCCTGCTTTTCCACATAGAGTGCGCGAATCTCATTCTCCTGATTCAGATACGCATTCTGATCCTGTGCCACCCGTGCATTCTCACGAATCAGTATTTCAAGACGTTCTGCCAAAACGCCGAGTTCCTGCTCTGTTCTATTACGCTCCTCAGTCAACTCCCTCGTTTGACAAATACCATCAATCAGGGATCGGAGTTCTGCAATCACGTTCTCTTTGACCTCCACCAAGGAGTTCAGTGCTTTGACGAAAATCCGCTTGATTTCTTCCTCCGTCAGATGTCTTGTATTGCATGGCTTCCCTTTGTGGGCATATTTCTTGTTGCAGCGATAGATGACTCTGCGGTATTTGTCGGTCGAGTGCCAGACCTTCGCACCGTAGTAACCGCCGCAGCAGCCGCATTTGATTTTGTTCGCGAAGATGCTCACTCCGCTGTGCTTGCCGTTCTGCTCTCTACGCTTTATCTCCGCTTGCACAAAGTCGAATAAGTCCGGCGGGATAATCGCCTCGTGATGTTCTTCCACATAGTACTGCGGAATCTCCCCTGTGTTCTTACGTCGCGTCTTATCCAAGAAGTCTGCCGTGTATTGTTTCTGAATCAGCGCATCACCACGATACTTCTCATTCGTGAGGATGGAACGCACTGTGGAGATGTACCACTTGTCCTTTCCCGACGGGGATTTGATGCCCCGTTTCTCTAGTTCCTTGGTAATCGCGTAGAAGGATCGCCCGCCAAGGAAGAGTTTGTAGATGAGCCTTACGATTTTCGCCTGTTCCTCGTTGATTTGGAAATCCTTGTCATAGCCGAGAAAAGCACTGTAGCCCACACTGGTCTTGCCCTCGGCAAACTGCTTGCGCTTGCCCCATGTGGTGTTCTCCGAGATGCTGCGGCTCTCCTCCTGAGCCAGGCTGGACATAATCGTTATAAGGAGTTCCCCCTTCACGCTTACTTTGATACAATGATATTTTTCCTCTGAACCCTTACATTTTTCCTGTACTCTGACATTTTTCAGGGTGTCAAAATATAAAGAGAGCGGGCATCGGCTTTTCTCACCGGCTCCCGCTCGTCGTTTATCTGTCCAGTTTTATCTCGCTCCCGTCCTTGAACGTAACGGTCACTTTGCTCTTATCGTGCACGGTGATGAAATCCACCATTGAGAGCCAAAGGTCGTCATCGAACGTGTCGATTAAATCCTGTTCTCTCAGTTTTCCCAGAAAAATGGAAACTTGCTCGCCACGGACTGTTCGATCGCTTATCTGTTCGACGATCTCATCATACCGCTTCTTTGCGCTTTCGTACCGCTCGACAAGGCTTTGGTAGCGTTCCTCGTATGCCGTCTGGTCTTGGGCAATACGGGCATTTTCCTTAATGCAGTCCTCCACCAGTCTTGCCGTGACATTCAGTTCATTTTCCAGTGCCCTGCGCTCCTCGACAAGTGCCGTGGTGGAGAACAGCTTTTCCCGCATCATTTCGTAGGTAGAGATAATCTCCTCTTTTTCGGCAAGCAGCAGATTGACGGCACGAACGAACAGTTCCTTGATTTCGTCCTCTGTAAAATGCGGCGTGCTGCATTTCGTGCCGCGAAACTTGTGATTGCATTGCCAAATAACCCGTTTGTACTTATCCGTGGAGTGCCACGTTTTCGAGCCGTACCAAGAACCACAGTCGCCGCATCTAAGTTTACTTGAGAAAATGCTGACAGAGCTGATTCTGTCCCTCCCCCGCTTGCGCCCCTCCATCATCCGCTGCACCATGTCGTAAACATCCGGGTCGATGATTGGCGCGTGACTGTGCTCCACATAGTAACTCGGGACTTGCCCGGTGTTCTTGACGGTTTTCTTGGTCAGAAAATCTGGGGTAAATGTCTTTTGGAGAAGTGCCCGCCCACAGTATTTCTCGTTACGAAGGATGCTGCTCACGGTACTGTCACTCCACCGGGTTTTTCCACTGGGCGTTTTGATGCCTTCCTCGGTCAGCACTTTCGCTATGCCGTAAGGAGACATACCCTTGATGTAGAGCGCATAAATCCTGCGGATCACCTTTGCCTCTTCCTCGTTGATGACAAGCGTTCCATCCTCACCCTTGTCATAACCGAGAAAATGGCTATAGCCGAGGCTGAATTTCCCGTCCGTCATTTTCTTGCGAATGCCCCAATTCACATTCTCTGAGATGGAGCGGGATTCCTCCTGACTGAGGCTCGCCAAAATGGTCAAGAGCATTTCCACTTTGGGATCAAATGTTTTAAGGTTCTCTTTCTCGAACCAGACCTCCACACCATGCTCTTTCAGTTTTCGTATGGTTGTGAGGCTGTCCACGGTGTTTCTCGCAAAGCGCGACACAGATTTCGTGAGAATCAGTTGGATTTTGCCGTCCAGGGCATCCTGCACCATCGCCTTGAACGCCTCGCGCTTCCGGGTATTGCAGCCGCTGATTCCTTCATCGGCGTATACCTTGACGAACGCCCAATCTGCACGGCTCTTGATGTACCGCTCGTAATAATCGCATTGGGCGGCATAGCTGCTCTGCTGCTCCTCCTCATCCGTAGAAACCCGCGCATACGCCGCAACTTTACGCTTTTCTGTGGCAGATAAGGGCTGCGCCGAGAATTTATTGACGCTGGCGGGGATGACCGTTACGCTTCTCATTGTCTATTCGCCTCCTTGTGGCAATGCGCTGTTCCTGCTTTTTCAGTTCAACCGTCCGCCGCTTTTGGACGGTATCGAACAGTTCTTTGCTGACAATCGGTGCGTGGTCATTCTCGATAACCTCATCCACACCGCTTTCCGTAAACTGTCCCTTGATGGTTCGATTGCCGATGTAGAAATCGCTGTCGAGAACGGTTGTTACCACACGGCGGGAAAATCTGCCCCGAATGCTCTGATAGCCCTTGGATTCGAGTTCACGCGAAATGTCGGAGATGTTCCATCCCTCGGCATAGTATTGATACACCAACTGCACGGCTTCTGCCTCTTTTGGAACAATCACATAACCGTTCTTGCTCCATGTGTAGCCGAAGGGCTTTCTGTGTGGGTCGATGTATTTCTTCTCGTCCTGACTGAAATAATGGATGCGGGCGGTTTTCATCGTTCCATCGTAAAAATGGAAGACGAGACTGTCCGTATCGGTGGTGAGGATCTTCTCAACCGTCCGCGCAAAAACATTCTCGTCAAATACCGTCAGCCCCAGAACCTCGCAGCACGCCTCCCACAGCCGACACCCACGGATATTCCTTGCATCGCACATTCGCTTGTGAATTTTGCCGTAGCAAAACCAATGCTCCTGCAAGCCGTCATGCCTGTTGGTTTTGGTCACGCCCTTGACGAAGTGTGCGCCGCATCTTCCGCAGATGATTTTTGCCGAGAAACCGCTCGGCTTTACAATGCGGTGTGCGGCCGGGTTGAACTCGTAGCTCGCCTTGATTTTCCCCTGTACCTTCTCGAACGTCTCGCGCTCGATGATCGGTTCGTGATTATCGGTGACAAGGTAGCGCGGAAGCTGCCCCGTGTTCTTGAAGACATTGTGCGTCCGAGGATTTTCCGTAAAATACCGCTGAAGGATGACATCGCCGATGTAAACCGGATTCTCCAAAACATAGTGAATGAACGGTATCGAACAGGCATGTCCGTTCTCCTTGAGCCATTTTGCTGTGCGCCCAAGAGGGACATCCTTTAGGAAGTTATCGAATATGACGCGGACAGCCTTTGCCTCCTCCTCACAGACAACGAAGGTTTCTCCGTTCCAACGATAACCGTAAGCTGCGACATGCCATTGCTTCCCTCGCTCGAATTTCTTCCGGATCGCCCATTTGGCATTCTCGGACTGGCTGCGGCTTTCCTCTTCCGCAAAGCCCGCCAAAATGCTGAGTAAAAGTTCACCATCAGACGAGAGGGTATGTATATTCTCTTTTTCAAACCGCACTTCTACGCCGATGGATTTTAGATGGCGCACGGTTTCCAATAGATCAACCGTGCTGCGGGCAAACCGCGAAATGCTCTTGCAGAGAACGATGTCTATTTTCCCGGCATTGCAGTCGTCGATGAGGCGCTGAAATTCTGCCCTGCGCCGTATGTCGCCGCCGGAGATTCCGCTGTCGGCATAAACGCCGACATAAATCCATTCAGGATTCCTTTGGATAAGTTCGCTGAAATAGCTGATTTGCGCGGAAAGCGAGTGGTTCAGCCGATCCGATTCCATCGAGATACGGGCATACGCCGCCACACGTTTTCTCGGCTTTAGGACGGTAACCGTAGGCTCGATTTTTCTTACCTCTGCCACTCTATCAACCTCCTTTCCATCCTATATATTGCTCTGTGAAGCGGATTTATCAAGCATTTTCCGAGATAAGCCGACCAAGATACGGCTGATATTTTGCAAGGAGCACGGTGTCGATTTCAGCATACTCATCCGCTGTGATGAGCCCCTTTGCCCGCATGGTCTTTGCTACGGAGAGCGACATGTGGTAGAGCATATCTGCGCGGTACTGTTCTTTACGCACGGATACCACCACCTTGAAACCGCTCTGCGACATAACAGGCGTGGGAGCAATACTTCCTGTGCTCACGCCGATAGGCAGAAAATATCCTGCCGCAATGAGCGCAGCGACAGGTTTCGCCTGTCGGCTTATTCCCTTTGTCACGATTCCTGCTCCACCATGTCTCCCGACACTGAATCGAGTAGAACTTTCGCTGCTTTCTCTTTGGTATCTGCACCAGAGGCTTGCCGCAAAAGAGACACACAGCAGATGTAGGACTCCCCATCAGTTCGTTGTTGCGGCAAAAGGACTTCACGGTATTGACGGATATGCCCATCGACGAGGCTATCTTTTTGTATCCCAGTCCACCTCTGCGGAGTGTATGGATTTGCTGTTTCTGTTCTTTCGTCATAGAAAACACCTCCTGCAAGGTAGCCTTGGCAGGAGGTGAAAAGGGACGTTTTTACTCTTTCTGATAGAAATTACATTCAAAACCATCGGCGCGGAGCAGAAGTCCCGTTGCCCAAGGCGGGGTTCGTGCCATCTGCTCACACAGGGCAACAAGAGAGACTCGCTCATCGCATTCGATGATGAGTTCGTCATGGACGTGCGCGACAACGTCCATCGTTCGCAGCGTCTGCATGGCGTAGCAGAGAATGTCGCGGCTGATCGCCTGCGTGATATTCTCCACGAGCTTCGGGCCGTAGGATTCGATCCGCGCCCACTTTTTCGAGAGATCGAGTCCCATGTAAGTAATGGATTCGCCGCCGAACGGATTCTCTCCGATGCGCGGCTTCACATAGGAGAGTCTGCGACCACTCGGTAGTTCGAGGAACATCATGCCGCTCTGATAGATGAACTGGATTCCATGCGTCATCTTTTTGCTTCGTTCCTTGATACAGTCCTTGGCGGCGCGATCCACCGCCCACCAGAAGTCCACGATGTTCGGATTTGCCGAACGCCAAGCGTCCACGAGCGGCTTTAGCTCCTCTTCCTTCATCCCGGACTCCAATGCGCCGAATGCCTTCAGCGCACCAACAGAGCCGCCGTAGCCGCAGTTGTGGACTAATTTTCCCGATACGGTAAAACGGTGATGCTTTCCGGCATTTCGGATGTCATAAAGTCGAGCCGTGCGCTGATGATACGCCAATTCTTCCTTTTCTCGCTGACAGCTGTCTCCGCAGCTTTGATAATCTCCGAACGAGTCATTCCTGCGGACAGTTTTCTCGTTACCACAGCGCGGCAATAAGGCCAATACTCCTGATGAAACTCCGACAAAACCGTAATTCTGCGGTTTGCTTGATTTTGCGCTCTGGGTACAAAGCGTAGATTCCCTTTGGTGTAATTTCCGTTCGTATCGATGCGATCCAGTTCCATCGAGCGTGAGGGCAGACCGAATGTTTTTATGAGATACAGACCTGCCTCCGTCACACTCGGAAAATCGAACTTGATCCCTCGCCCTCCATACAGAGGGTACGCCCTGTCGTTCGGGTTCTCGCAGCGTTGTTTTGCTGCTGTGAGTCGTCTGTCCAACCAAGATGGACTCTGTCTCGGTTGCGAACAGCTCTGGCAGCCCTTCGATTTCCCGCTGCGAAGATTGTCCAAGTACTGCCACTGGATTGCACCGCATCCCGTACATTTTGTCAGAACGTAGCAATGATTCATTGCCGCATTCCATCTCTTTTCCGGGCTGATGATTCTCACCCAGCCGAATTGCCGTCCCACCATCTCCTGTTTGTACGAGATGTGCGCCGCAGGAGGCGGCATCTCCAAACTGTATCGGCTGCGATTTCCCCTGAACCCAGCCGAGATGATCCGGGGTTGCTGTAAGACCTTCATAGGTAATTACCTCCCGTTCGCCTTTGAAAATGACACCATCATGGTTGACCCAGCTTTCTCCGTCCCAGAGCAAATGCTCCGTGCGAACACGCTCAATAGGAACGAGTCCTTCATTCGTAAGGACAAGCTGTCCCTCAGCGATACACGCCAGTTCTGCCTGTTTCCCTTTTTGCCTGAGATGCCCGTTCTCACCGTGTTTCACTACATTACAATGAAACATCCTGCCCGCCGTAGCGCAGTAGATATCGCCGTTACCCTCAAAAACATCCATGCGCCATCGTTCCTCGGCAAGCCATGACAGTACCCGTGCTTCGATGGCTGAAAAGTCCGCAACGATGAATTTTCTGCCCTCCTTCGGGATAAAGGCAGTACGAATCAGCTGAGACAAGATGTCTGGGACAGACTCATAGAGCATTTCCAGTGCTTCATAATTTCCCTGCCGCACGAGGGCACGGGCACACTCAAGGTCGATGAGATAATTTCTTGGAAGATTTTGTAATTGAATGTGGCGTCCCGAAAACGGCCCGGTACGGTTCGCACCATAGAACTGGAACATACCCCGTGCACGACCATCCGAGCAAACGGTATTCTGCATTGCCTGATATTTCTTCACCGAGGACTTTGCAAGCTGCTGCCGAAGTTCCAGTACTTCCTTCAGCGGAGTGGGAACATTGGCAAGAAGGGCAGTCACGGACTTCTTGTCGAGCGACTCGGTTTCAACGCCCTGCTCCTTGAGCCATGCCTTCATCTGCATCACGCTATTCGGATTCTCAAGCCCCGTCAGAGACTTCATCCTGTCCAACAGTTGATTTTTCGTAATCTCGTCAATCTGGACGGCATTCTCCACCAAGGGCATATCCAGACGTATCCCACGGTCATTGATCTCCTGGTCTAGCACATACTCCTCCCATACCGACGGAGGAACAGGATATTTGGAGAGCCGCTGCTGAATAGCCATCTCCACTTCGACATCACGGCGATTGTAGGACTTGAAGAGTTCCCACTTCGCTCCCGTGGGTTCGTGGAACGGAGGCGTTGAAAAATAGCGAATGAGTGCCTTGCCCTCGTTCATTTTCTGCTCTTCCAATCCCAACACCCGTCCGACGGCGGCAAGTGAGAGCGGAAGTCCCATGTAGGCAGACCAGACCATCGTGCATCGCCAGCTGTGGGGACTGAGGAAACAAGCGCGCTCGGTAGTGTGAAGCATCCCCAAGTCCGACAAGTATCGCGACAAGCACACACGCTCAAAGTTGGCGTTGAATGCCCACTTGATGACGCTATCATCCGCCAGCGCATCCAGAATTTCCTGCGGAATCCGCTCACCACGCACGAGGTCAATGACCTGCACCGCGCCTCCGTCCACGGAATATCCAAAGAGCAGGATCGCGAAATCCTCTGCCTCGGTGTAACGATATACGCCGCTTTTCCCAATATCCACACTGCTCCGCGTTTCGAGATCAACGGACAATGATTTCATGTCACTTCTCCTTCCGTGACAAAGGCAGCGAGGAAGAATCCCCGCTGCCCGTGTCGGTCAACTCTTATTTAGCTAAGAAAATCCTCGTCCTCATCGGCGAAGTCATCCTCGGCGCGTGTCTTGTCGCCGAGCGGCTCACCGTCGGAAATCTTCTGCAGGTTGTTCAGCCCGCAAGCGATGCCCTTGTTGCCGTTCGAGTTGAATGCGTAGAAGTTGATGCTTGCGCGTCCGTAAACGCCGGAGTATACCTCCGAGTGTTCGATGATCGGATTGCGGGCAGCATCCACGATGCCGGGCGCGGTCGCAGAGTTTGCGTTGATGAAGTAGCTGTCCTTATACGCCTCATCGTCCGGGCGTTCCGCATCGCCATCGCGGAGCGGCGTCTTGATCGCCGTGAGCGCGGGGACGGATTTGCTGTTTCCCTTGAGTTTGCTCTGCCCCTCATCGTATGCCGCCTGAATGGCATTCTTGACCGCTGTCACCGTTTTGGTGTCACTCTTCGGAATGATAAGCGACACACTGTACTTCGGCGTACCGCCGTTGATGGACTTTGCCTGCCAGACGTTCGCATAACTCCAACGTGTCTTGACACCCGTGATCACTTTTGTCGGATTGATAACTTTTGCCATGGTACTTTTCCTCAACTTTCCTTGAAATCTTCTGCTGCAGTGTTCATCGCCGGCCGCTTGTCGCTCATGGGAGCGAGGGTTGGTTTCCCCTGCGGCTTGATAACGAAACCGCCGAGCAGTTCCTCAAACTTACTTTTTCCGAGCAGACCGGTCATCGCCGTAATCCCGAGCAGTTTCTGCTCATATGGCTCATAGCCCGCTTCTTTGACTGTTTTGGCGACCGCCGCCTCGTCGGTGTATTTCCGATTGGAGCGACCCTCGACCAGCTTCCAGCCTGTCCACTGCTTGCCTTGGATCGCCCGCAGCAGGGCGTATTCCTTGATGTCGCTGACCCATGCGGCGAGCGTGTCAGCTTTTGCAAGCACCGCTTCTACTTCCGAATCTTCCAGTGTCGGTGGCATTTCGAAGTCATACCGGGCGAATTCCAGATTGTACTCTGCCCGTTTGCGGCAGGTCGCCTTGATCTTGCAGAACTGGCAGTGCGCCCCTGCACAGAACTCGCCTTCTCCTTTGTGTGCCAGCTTTGCCGCAGGTACAAGCGTATCTGCCGCCCATGCCAGAAGGTCGGCTTTCGAGATGCTGAACTCCGAGATGTTGGCGAGACGAGGTTGGAAGATCACCATCCGCACCTCTTCGATGTCGTACAGACCGTCGAACATCTGGATGCACCCGAGCGCGTAACACATCATCTGCGGATTGTGGTCAGCACTGACCTCGATGCCTTTGCCGTGCTTATAGTCCACAATGCAGACAGTCTTGCCCGAAATGATGAGCGTGTCGGCAGTGCCGAAGCCATCCGGGACAAATTCCGAGAAATCCACGCGCTGCTCGACCGACACCATTGTGTCCTTGGTCTCTGCGCGGAACTGACCAACCAACTCCGTTACGAACTGGCAGTATGCCTCGGCGCACTCCTCCATCTCAGTGTCATAGGAGCCGAGATTCTTGGTCGGATCGCGTACCCGCTCACCCAGAGCCTTGCGAAGTTTGTACTCACAGAGCGTATGTGCGTCTGTCCCTTGTGCGGCATACTCACTTGGCGCATCAGACTTTTCCGCATTGAGCCGTGCCGACGGTGGACAGGCGATCCAACGTGCGGCAGAGGATGCCGAGAGGACGGCGTGTTTACGTGCCAATCTTCTCAGCCTCCTTCAGGAGTGCCGCATAATGCTCCGGCGCGATGTTCGACAACCTGTCCGCGCCATGCTTTTCCAGCAAAGTACGGATTTCTGCCGTAAATCCCTCCCGAGATTTTTGAGCAAGAACGCACCGTACATCTTCGATGGTCAGCGTAGCTTCCTGCGGAGCGATGGTTTCGACCTGTTCTGCAGGCGATTCCTCGAAAGCACGTACCAAACGCTCTGCCGCTCCAAGGAGCATTTCGCCGCAGCTGCGGATTTCCGACACCGCAAGTTCCAGTTCTTTCCTATCCACGACATACACCTCCCACGTCCTTGATGGCGATCTCTCGCACCGTATCTCCCGGCACGAGGATCGTCAGCTTGCATTTCTCACCCAACAGAAAGCGAAGGATCCGCTCCCGCAAGGTGATGTTCCGACAAGCGACAATGCCATCGTCCATTGACTCCTTGGAGACACTGATTTTCAGATTGTGCTCCATTTTGCTTTACCTCTCTTTCCGAGGGATTTTCCTTCCCTCTGATAGGTAGCCTTGGGAGACCGGAAAAAAGGACGTTTTCTCAAAAAAATATTGCCCACCACGAAAAATTCGCAGTGGGCAACGGTCCGTAATATTCATTTATCTCCGAGACTATGCATCATATCCTGCAATTTCTGTGGAACGGGAAGCCCCATCCATGCTGCGTTCTCGATGATCGAGATCCCCTCATTCGAGATGTAGAAGAAGATCACGGCAGAGCGCAGGACACAGCCGCTTCCGATGATGTGGGTATCGAGGACATTCGCCACGCCGACAAGGGTGAAGATGCAGACTTTCTTGCAAATGCCCTTGAAGCCGATCGCACTGGACAGTTTCTTTTCCACAATCGCACGGAGAACACCAGTAACATAGTCCGTCGCCACAAATACGACAAGTGCATAGAGCAGATCGTCGAAACTGCCAAGAAACTCACCAACCACGATGCCGATGCCCGCCGCATAAAGACGTATGGTAAGAATATGATCCATATCAGACACCCCCTGCTTTCTTCCATTTATTGAGATTGCTCATCCTGCGCAGACGGTAGTTGTAGCATCCGCGCATCAGCTGCGTAAACTGACCGTCTTTCCATAAATATAAGGGCGAGCCTGTGCTGACAAGATATTTCCCCTGTCCCAGAGGGCAGAGACTTGTACGGGCAGTCGGATTCGTTGGAAGCTCCATGAGCAGCTCATCCTTTGCGCTGTAAATCTTTGAAATATACCTTTTCCCGGAGATAAGATAATCCAGATTTGCAGGAAAGCGCATATACATTCCGTCATGGAGGGGATAGCGGATGCTGTAATCCGGTGCGCTCCATCTGGTTTCCGAAGTATAGGTTTCCCCTGTAACAGAGTCTCTTGACGTTGTTTTGGTTTTCTCCATCCAAGGCTCAAGATTGCTGCCATCGAAGAACACATAACGGTCTGTGCTGACATGACTTCCGTTTTCCCCATGCTCTGATATGGAGTGCCATATCATCACTTTGAAGTTCCCAGCTTTATCCACCCGCCCGCCTTCTGTCTGACAGCTATAGAGGTCAGTGGGACCGGATACAGTGGGAGCACCAAACATCTGCACAAGATCGTAGGAGGCGATCACCTCGCCGTTGCATTTAACAGCGAGGATACTGTCACGCTGATCTGCCCCGATGAGCGGGAACACGAGGACATTCACAGCTTCGAGGGTATAGAGATTTCCCCGCTCATCCATTTCGGCATCGAGCATTCCATAGCCTGAGACATACGCGAAGTGGCGGCTGCTGTTGACCATCCATATATCCTCTTTGGAAAAGCCGAGCGGATGAATCTTTCCTTTTGCGTAGTACGAATGGAGCATCTGGTTTTTTTGATCCTTCCACTTTATTTGGAGGAGCGGTATGCCAGAAAGGACATTTGTCGGGATGTAGCTGCTACCGCCCTCGGATTCATGACCATAAACACAGCGACCATCTGTCCAAATCCACTCTCCCTCCCGAATGGAGCGGTTTCCTATGCAGGTAAGCCACACGCCATCGGCAAGCACCCGTTTCCCGCTCATAGCTTTCACTCTAGCCCTGTGCATCGTCTCACGCTCCCACGATGACGGCTGTCCCGCCCCTTGAAATCTGTACCCACACCAAACTGCCGTCACTGGTGTTACAGTCCACTGCCGCACGGAAGGGATAAGATCGCTCCCCGATATGGACACGCCCATTCTGAATCCTGCCACGCTGCGCCTGTGACTCAACCACCTTCGAGTTCTTTATCCCTGCCCGTATCGCCGCTGCGAGCCCCATAACGCCGTGCATCAAAACCACCTCACCATCTTGATTGTCTGCCGCAAAAGACGCGGCGTGAGTTCCACCGTATTGGACTGAAGGAAATACTCGTATCCCTCAAAACGGATGCGCTCGGTGAAATCGACAATGTGGTCAATATCCGGAACGCCGCTACGAATCCGTGCGCGAATTTCCACTGTGACCGTCTCCTGCGTCTTGCGGTTAAGCCACTCGATTTCTCGTGTCAAGGCACGAAGATAGTCTGTCCCCACAACGGGAAACTCGGTGTCAATGAGGGAAGAATACGGAAGCGCATCATCGCTCGCGTAACTTGCACCAAGGCTGAGATTCGACTGCTCGACGGTGAACTGGCTTGCCTTGCCGCCGGGTTTTCCCTGTGAGAGCGAGCTTCCTTCAAGCACGCCGTCCACATAGACTGTGGTCGCATACCATCCGTAGCCGAGCGGGGCGTGGTAGGTGATGCGCTCTGTCCCCTTCTCGTTGCTCCAATCCTCCCAGTCATATTCCGTGTGCTTCTTTCCGTCATTGACTGCCTCGGTGGTACGTTCCCATTCCTTAAAGAGATACACGTCGCGCCCCGTGGAGGCGTATGCGTAATCCGTTCGGCTGGTCGAGCCGTCCACATTATGCGTGCGCTTCTCTGCGAGGTATTCCCCATCGTAGGTATAGGTGCTGTAGCCGTTCTCATTCGTCTCACGGACGAGAAAGCCGTTGGAGTAAGTGCGGCTGATCTCTTTGAAGGAAATCGTTCCGGTGAAAGGCACGGGAGCGGTATCCTCCTCGTTGTGCGCCCCGCTCTCATGATTGTTGTTCGCGCTGTGCCAGACGGAACGAACGAGTTTCCGTTCGATGGTCGGCTGCGCGTGCGGCCAGTTCGTAATGTCAATGACAGTCTCCTCCATGCCGCGCTGAATGATGTGGAGCGTATCTCCACGAATAAAGACGTTGATCTGCTGCTGCGGCAGTTTTGCCGTCCATCCGAAGAGCGCGGAGATGAAGTCATGGTAGGTCATACCGCTGCCCTCAAAGTTCTGCGACGGTGTGAAATCATCGGTCAGACGGTGTAATTTCAAACCAAGTGCCGCCGCAATCTCGGCAGCATAGCGCGACACCTTTGCCCGCTCGACGTAGATATGGATAGGCGTGTAGAGGAGGGTGTCCTTACTGTATGTTCCCTTAACGGACTGCATGATGCCGCGCTGACTTGTCTCCTCCACGAGAAAACGGAAGGCATAGTCCATCACACGCCCTTGGATGCTTGCACCAACAGACAGCGGTTGAACGCTTTCAAGTTGGATGTTGTCGGAGAGACTGAGTTCCCCAAGCGTCACGGAGAACGAGCGAATGCCGCGCTCTCTAAACTCTGCGTAGGTAAGCGTATGAGGAATCTCAATCCTCGTATCTGCCAATATATGCAGAAACTTGATAAGCTGACGTGCTGTATCTGTTCCAACGGAGCAGAATTGTCCGGTACGCCGCAACGTATCTGTATTTACCGATTCCGTCCGTCCAATCCGGCGGAGCAGCTTTCCTCTAATTGATACTTTCACTCCTGTTTGAAGCAATCGTCGTGTGTCGACGTGAACCACGCAGGATGCATGAAGTTCCCGCCTTAGATCACACGTCAGTTTTACCGGTTCTCGAATCATCGGGATAAACGTGATGTAAACGGCAGGGTGGAGATGGATGCGTCCAAAAGGAAACCACGAGATGAGAACACCGGGCATCAGCTTGATACTCATGTCCCCGCTCTCCATCCAAACTGTCGCTCTGCAAGCTCTGCAATTCTCAAAGGCGTGTCGTATGCTCCCATAACGTACCCCGCCGTATCTTGCCCTACGATATGTCTGCCGTGTTCTGTAATGACATCTCCACTCTTTTCAATCGCTGTCAGAGCGCACAGTCCTTCTGCTGTCCGATAGGCGGGCTTTGCAAAGGGCGCAATACTGACCACACGGGAGTTCCCTCCATATTGCGAGATGAGTGCCGAAACATCGACCGTCTGCAGAAGCTCCTGCCCTGCCGCCGTCGCTTCATAGCTGCCATCGCCGCAGTCGGTCATGTTTGTTTGTGTTGCCGCAACCTGCAGCAAAGCGATCTGCTCGCGGGGATCAATCGGGGCATCCGACAGGATGAGATTCGAGATAAGGGCGCGGTTGTTGTCGCTGAATATCTTGATGGTACGAGAATCATACGAGAGGTTTATATCCCTCTTATTGCAAAATTCATGATCGTTGACGACGACGTGCAGGATGCCATTGTTCTCATTCCCCTGCTTGATGTGAAGCCATACGGTACTCATTGCGTACATGGGAATGATCTCAGCGATGTCGGACTGGTAAAAAAGCGAGTTGGTTCCTGCGAGTCCGGAAATGGTCAAACTGCGATAACCTCTCAGATAGATTCCGTTTTGATACCCGATACCAAGTGAAAAATCGACATCATCACGCCCTTTTACCCCGAGAATATACAAATCGAACTTTCCGTAAAATTCCGTCGGAACTTCGGAAAGTTCGACTCCCCGCTCTTTGGAAGGCTGCCAAAAAGATACACCCGTCTTGCTGTACTGCTCACCCGTCACTGTTGTACCGCCGCTGGTCGAAAGCAACTCCGCATAACCAGGATTGATGTACTTGAACGACACGACGCACCTCCTAATCCGACACAAGCAGCCCTTCTGCTTGAAGATCGACACTCACATCGCTTTGTGGCTGCTCATCGGAAGAACTCGTTGCTTTCACCCAGAAGATGACATTCACAGTGCTGACACCGGAAAGTGCAATCTCATCCTTCCAGTCCGCAGCAGTCAAAACGGTATCAGTCGTATAATTGTGATCCATCGCCACCTTCCACTTGTCCGCATGATCGCCGACGAATTTGATCGTCAAGGCTTCGTCAATATGGAAGCCGCTCTCGCAGCGCACGGCGCATTTGATGGCTTTCTCCTCTGCCTTGCCCGCATCGAGGAGGACTGAGATCGGCGCAAGTTCCGTACCGGAGCTGACCTCCGTCCCATCTTTGCCGCCCTCAGTCGGATTGTTCATATAAATATGCAGCAGTTCTGCCATTGTCACACCCTCCAAAATTCAAGTGAAATCTTATATACCTTCGGGAAATGAGCCATATACTCGTAGGACTTCACCACAACACGCATCGAGGGCAGGACGCTCCCGCTCTCGTCCGTTACGGACACCCTTGCGCGGCTATCCCAATATGCCTTGATTTTCTCCCAGTCAGCGGCAGTTACAACAACGGTGCAAGAGATACGGTCTCCCTCTGCAATATGCCCGAAATCCTGCACGACCACACCGCCGACGATCTCCAAGAGCTGCTGACGGTCATCAGGAACGATCTGCCAGTTCTCGACACTCAGCGTTCTAACCTCACCAATGTGAATATGAATTGGAATCACCCCCTAGGGCATTTTCAACAGCAGGACGGATGCGGTCGGCGACATGATCGGCAAGCATACGCATTCCCTCGTTATCCTCCGTAACAGCATTCTCGATTTGCACCTGTATGTGAATCTGGCGATTGTCCGTCATAGAGGGAGATGTCTGATCCCCTTGCTGTGAAGCACTTGCGCCCTGCCCCGCAGTTTGGATGCTCTGCGCCTGTTGTCCAAGCCCTGCCATCATCTGTGAATACGAAAACTCCTGCCCATTGACACGGATGCGGGAACTGTCCTCACGCTTCTCGGGAGCAAAATTCGGCAGGAGATTCTCCATCGCCCATTTCCGTCCCGATTGGAACTGCTGAAGTAACTCTGGTGTCAGTCCTAAATCCTCTGTCGTGAACTTGTTCTTTTTGCGAAGGTACTCCATCAGTCCGACCTGCCCGGACTCCTTGAACACCTTCAGTTCCTCTTTCTGGGAACGGAGGACTTCCAGAGCGGCATTGCGCTTGGCATCGAGTTTTTGCTTCTCCGCCCAGCGTGTCGCCTCAACCTCATCCAGACCTTTCTGCACCCACGCATCCTTCTCGCGCTCAATCTCCGCAAGGCGGTTTTCAAGCTCCGTTTTCCAGATCGAGTCAATATTGGAAGCGACATCCCGCTCCCACTGCTCCATGACACGCGCCTTGCTCTCACTGAGCCACGCCTGTGTTTGGAGTTCGTCCAACCCCTTCTGACGAAAGGCATCCGCTTCACGGGAGATGGAGTCCAGCTTGTTCTGCAGGTCGGTCTTATAGAGCGCATTCGCCTTATCCACAACGTCGCGCTGAAAGTCAGCGTAGATTTTCGCTTCCTTTGCCAAGCGGTATTCGTCGATCAGATGCGGGTCTGCGCCCTTCTGGAAGAATTCGAAGGCCTCACGATCCAGAGCATGAAGGCTGTTCTGGACATCCGTGTGTGTCAGTGTATATAAATTGTCCGTCAGTTCTGCGGTCGCCTTTGCAGACTCGCTGACCATCTTTGCGGCATCTTTCTCTGCCGCCGCACGAATTTTTGCAGCTTTGGCATTCTGCTCTTGCGCCTTGGCATTCTTCTCCGCCTCGGCACGCGCCTTCTCCTCTGCCGCCGCTTTCTCTTTGGCAATCTTCTGCTGTTCTTGGTATTGCTTGTACTCATCGCCATAGAGAGCGTCGAGAACGGTGCCGCCAAGGAACGGAACAGCAATCAGCGGAGATGCCACGGGATGATTTTTCACAAGCCAGCTGTTCGCCTCGGCGTGCTCATTGACCTTATGAATCTGTTCCCCAACAAAGCCCGCAAGTTCTGCAACGGTCTTGAGTGCTTCACCCCATCCGAGGACGGCATCCTTGATTTCGTCCTTGTTGTCGCGAATCGTTTCAACGAGAGATTCAAAGCCGTCATTGATCTCGGGCATGAGTTCCTCGGCGACAGGAAGCAGTGCCGCACCAAGCGCAAGTTTCAGCTGCCCCGCTTCCATCTCCATCGCACGCCATTTGAGGTATGTTTCATGTGCCTGTTCCGGGTCGAGCAGACCTGTGGTCTTGACGCGAGATGAAATCGTCATAAGGTCTTCGTATTGTTCGAGAATGGGAATGAGTGCCACCCCGCGTGCTCCGAGCACTTCTGCGGTATATGCTTCCTCCATGCCCGCTTCGCTTGCGGTCTTGTATCCCTTAGCAAGCTGTGCCAACTGCTCGTTGAGCGGCAGGAGATTTCCCTGTTGGTCTTTGAGAGCGATCCCGAAACGAGAGAGGGCGCGGACGGTATCGTTGCCGGAATTGCCCGCAGCGGATACCTGCTTATCAAGACGAGCGATGAGAGGGATAATGCCCTTGATGTCCGTATCCGCAAGCTGAAACATACGCCCCAGTTCAGCGGCTTCCCCCGCAGAGACGTGAAGTCGTTGCGTCAGCTTATAGACGTTCTCGCCCGCAAGCATCGCGTCCTTGGTGACATTGAACAGTCCCGCACCCGTCGCCGCGACAGCCATAACTGCGGCCATCTTTGTGGAGAGGACATTGAACCCGCTCGTTAGATTCTTGACACCCGCCTGTGCCGCCGTCATGCCCGCTGAGATACGCCCGCCGAGTGTGCCGGAGAGTACCGCACTTTCCTTGAGGCGGTTATTCAGCTTTCGCACCTCGGCTTCGGTCTGCGCGACGGTTCTCTGCTGACGCAGGAGATTGCTCTCTGCTCTACGGTAAGACGCGCTGTCCACACCATCGTTTTTCTTTGCGGATTGGAGGACAGCGACAAGGATCTGTTCCTTCTGCCGCTGAATGTCGAGTTCTCGGTTGATCGCCTGATGGCGCACCTTGATCTTATCCAGTTCCGTCCCCACGCCATCGAGTTTCGCGAGGTCGGCATCCAACTTTAGATGGATATTATTCGCCTTGCTGTTCAGCCGTGCAATGGAGTCAGAGACGGTCTTGCCCGCCGTGTCAAAGTCCAGCTGCAGTTGTGCGATGTTGAGACCGATGTCGAGATAGAGTTCATCAATCTTTTGTCCGCGCTTTGCCACTCCATCTCCCTCCCTACATCACGTCGTCAATATAGCGTTCACATTGCTGCTGTTCGCACAGGGCCGTTACCACAAGCTGATCGAGCAAAAAAGCGACCTCATGGGAATCAACCTCGTGCATCGTCCACCCATAAGCCGACTGCAGCCGCTCGTAGTAACGCAGTAAATTCTGATACGGGGAAAGAACTACGCCTCTTTCCCCGTCTCCCCGTTTGGGAGGTTCACCAGTTTGGAGAAGGTCAGCGACTGAATCCAACGGAAAAGGGAGCGCGTCAACGGTACGATGTCCGCGACCTCTACGTTTTCGTCGATGACTTCTTTCGTGACATCATCACGTCCGAATCCAAGGACAATCAGTCGGACGTGCTCGTCCAGAAAATCTTCAAGGCTCAGACCTTCCTTGTCGGCATCAAAAAAGGCAAGGAACTCGCGCCACACCTTCATCTTCGGTGAACTCGGCGTGATCTCCCTGCCCGCAATATACAGAGTCGGCGTTTCCATCGTGTCCTCCCTCAGACCTGCTCGTACCACTTCGTCCCCGTCTCGGCGGCAAAACCCGCCGCCTCCTCATCCGCTTTGGCGTAGGAGAGACCGTCGGAAAGGCGGTAGATTGCCTTTGCCGTAAGTGTCGGCGTGTCGAACTGAATACTCTCCTGCTTCGAGTTGCCGCTCTCGGAGGGTTCCGTGAATTGGACTTTGTAGAATTTGGTGTATCTCTTCTTGCCGTTCCTCTTGTCCGACTGGAAGAGAACGGCGAAGTACGGAGCGACATCATCCTTGCCCGCCTTCATCACACCATTCTCGATGGCGTGTCCCAGAAGGTAGGCTGCATATTCCAGAGGAAGTGCCGCCGTGTCAAACGTGAGGTCATAAGATGCGGTATTGGATGCCGTATCCACGGACTGCCCGTCAGCGAAAAGCTCCGCCTGATTCGTCTGCGGCTTGATGTCCACCTTACGCAGAAGTTTTCCGAGCGGAATCGGAGCTTCGTAGGTCGCCGCCCCTCCTGCCACGTCGGTGAGCATCTTGGCGATATGTAACTTCTGGATGTTGATGAACTGCCCGCTCGTAAGATTCCCTGCGGGCTTTGCTGTTGGTGTTGGACTTGGCATTTTATTCTCCCTCCACTGCTGTTCTGTAATCTGTAATTTCAACGAATATATCTTTCTCAACGAACTCCTGCGTCTGCACCCTTACAAAGCCGAGTGGCAGAAGCGCGTTCTGCACAGCGCGATGAATCTCTCCGAATCTCCCATCCTTCGTCAGAATATGGACGCGTACCGTCACGCGCCGTTCCAACTCCATGCCATCGGCCGAGAGTGCTGGGACATCGGAGATCACCGAATAGACGATGATCGGATATGTCCCAGCATCGGGGCTGCGTCCGTGATAGATGCCCTTCTTCCCATATGCAAGAAGCTGCGTCAGTTCCCTCGAACGCACAAGTTCCTGATACACCATCCGTGCCGTACTCATTTCCCTCTCCTCCGAATGGCAGACCTTACGGCATCCACAATGGCAGAGCGAATACCGTCCTTCTTGGCATCGAGCGCGGGATAGAGAAACGGACGGTTGATGCGTGGGCTGAACTCAACGAGCACGCCGTAGAATACGCCATCCTGCGACTCTGCATCTGCTGCGATCCTCCAAACAGAGCCGTCCTTTCGACGCAGCCGCTTGTGGATGGAGTCGCGCAGTGCGCCCTTTACCACGCGCTTATCTGTTCCCGCATAGACGGGACAGCGGTTCTTTGCCTCTGCGACAACATCCTCCGCTCCGTGTGCGAGGGCTTCCTTTGCCGCAGCCGTCGCCTCCGCGCCGAGTTCCGAGAGGATTTTCTCGGCAGAGACGAATCCTCTATATCTAGCCATCTTCCACCAACTCCCTGCATTCCATGACAAGCCATTGTTTCTTCCCGCCAAGCGGATAGGGTGGCGAAATCGGTGTGAGTGTTTTATCTCCCCAACGGATACGATCCGTCACGCGCACATCCATGCGGTAACGGATCACAATGCGGTAGTCCACCTCCTGCACCTTTTCGGCGTACCCGTCGGATATTTTCGCCGCAAACGGCAGAACAAGCGCCCATGCCTTTGCAATCTCCTGTGTTGTTTGCGCGAGGATATTTCCCTCATCATCCGTATCTGTCACAGGGCGCAGGATGGAAATTCGGTGACGCAGTTCGCTCATAGACATCTGCATCTAAAAGACCTCCTTCCGCACACCGAAGAGAAGCGAGCGCAGTGTCAGCGCAAGACCGCTGTGATCCGCTTCCTCCCGATGTTCGTAGAGATAGGAGACAGCATAGAGGATTGCAACGCGCACAATGGCCTGATCTTCAACCTTGGACAGCTTCTTCACGCGCAGTAACGCTGTACAGATTTGTTCTGCCGTTTCCGTAAAGTGCGTGAGGAGATCATCTTCCTCATCGCCGTCAATCCGCAGATACTGCTTGACTGCTGCAAGCGGCACAAGCATAGAACCACCTCCCCTCTTTGCCGCAAAACCAATGAAATCGCTGATAAAATGGATAAGTGGACGATTTATCAGCCCTTCATCTTAAGCGTCTGCACAGCTTCCTCGAGGACGAGTTTGCCGTCCACGCGCTCCTTCATAACGTAGCCGACCATGCCGTTGCCCGCAAACAGCTCCTTGAGTTCCTGGAATGCACGAGTGCCGCGATCTCCGATGTTGTAGTAGGAGTAGTCGCCGAACGCGATGACGGTCTTGCCCGCTGCAATAGCAGGCATATACGCCGAGGAATAGACGGGATAGCCGAGCAGACGGTCTGGTTCACCCATCTGATACGACGGCTGCCAGAAATACGCTCCATTCGCATCCTTGAGCTTGCGGATGCTGGCAAGCGTCTGGTCGTTGACGATGAATGCTGCATTCTTGCGGTAGGGACGCTTGAGACTGTAAACGAGAGTGACGAGCTCATCCGCCTTGAGGTCTGCCGCCGCCGTGGTGACGGATGTCTTTGCGGAGGCAAGGAGTCCCTTCGGCTTGTGCGTCCCGTCGCCATTCAGGAACGCATCCTCCTCTGCGTTGCCGAGTGCCTTGCCGAACTGCTCAATGAGGTAGTTTTCAAGCTTGAAAGCGTTGTCGTAGAGAAGCTCCTCCGTCACCTTGACCGCAACGTGGAGTTTGTGCGCATCGAGAACGATCTGGTCGAAGGTCGCGTCCCCGAAGGTGAGAGGTGCGCCTTCCTCAATCCACGATGCCGCAGGTTTCGTGGCGGCGATGTTGATCTTATGTTCCCCGCTCGTCGTGATGACCGTCGCAAGCGGGCGCAGGACGTTCTCCTCATTCAGAACGTCGATGAGACGCTTGTCGTACTCCTCCGGCACGAGATAGCCTCCGCTGGCATCCACGCCTTCCTGCAGGACGTTCTCCACCTGCCTAAAGTTCGTGCGAAGTGCCCTCAGCATTGCCGCACGGTATGCCTCACTTGCACGTCCCGTCTTTTCTGCATTGAGCGCAGCCCCCGGCATATTGGTAATCGCCGCCGTTACAGGCTTTGCAAGCTGCGCGTCGAGAATCGCCTGACGCTCCATACGCTCGATGTCCTTCCCGAGCGCAAGCACCTCATTCTCCATCTGCTCGTACGCTTTGGCATCCTCTGCCGTAAGGCGGCCGTCCTTTTCGTGAGAATCCAGAAACTGCTTTGCTTGTTCCCACATTTCTGCACGCTTCTCGCGCATTGCCATGATCTTATCCATGTGTTTGTCCCTCCGTTAATTCCTTAATGTGAAATAGAAAAGAGCCGTCGTTTGAGCGGCTCTGCATCGACATTGTGTGTCCCCTGCCCGAATTTCGAGAGCAGAGAGTTCGTGACGGCGGCACGGGAGAAAATTAGTCCGTCTGCCGTATCGGTCACAGGACGCTGAACGTCCGCATAGAGAACGGAATCCGCAAATCCAAGCTCCACCGCCTTCTTTGCGTTCATCCACGTCTCGGCATCCATCAGTCGTGAAATCTTCGCACGGGACAGCCCCGTCTTGAGTTCGTATGCGTTGATGATACTCTCCTTGATCTCGGCAAGGAACGTAATCGTCCGCTCCATCTCATGTGTATCTCCGATGGATATGGTCATGGGATTATGGATCATAATGGTGGCCACGGGCGACATCTCAACCGTCGATCCTGCCATCGCAACAACGGATGCGGCCGAGGCGGCAATCCCATCAATCTTGACGGCGACATTCCCCTTATACTCCATGAGCATATTGTAGATCTGTGCCGCTGCATAGCAGTCCCCGCCCGGAGAGTTGATCCAGAGGTCGATATCTCCCTCGGCAGCGTTCAGTTCAGAGCGGAACATCTGAGGTGTGACCTCATCGCCCCACCACGTTTCGTCCGAGATTTCACCGTCCAGAAGCAAGATTCGCTTCTCTCCCTCGTTCCGTACCCAGTTCCAAAATTTACGTTTCATTGAGTTCTCCCTTCTGCCTAGCGGCAAACAGCCCTGCGTCCCTCAGTTTTGTCATATTCCCGTTGATGAGATAGAGATCGCCGCCTTCGTCTGCTTCGATGGGGTTCATGTCCTCAAGGCTGCGGATGTCATTTGCCGATAGCCATCCGTTCTGCCGCCCGATGGCATACCCCTCCATACGGCTCTTATAGTCCCCGCGCAGCAGCCCGTCCACGTTGAAGCGGATGAAGTAAGCCTTCCGCTCCTTGTCCGTCAGCAGTGCTTTCTGCAGCGACTGCTCCCATCGCATTACCCATGGATTCAGCGTATACTTTACGAACTCAAGCGATTGCTGCTCGATATTCGAGAACGAGGATTTCTCCAAGTCTCCGACCATATGCGGCGGCACACGGTAGAGCCGTGCAATCTCGTCGATCTGGAACTTCCGTGTTTCAAGGAACTGCGCCTCCTCGGGCGGTATGGCAATCTGCTGATACTTCACCCCCTCCTCAAGGACGGCGATCCTGCCCGTGTTCATCGTGCCGCCGTAGACGGCGTGCCAGCTCTCACGGAGCTTCGACGGGTCTTTGAGGACACCCGGATGTTCCAGAACACCGCCCGGACGCGCACCGTTCTTGAAGAATGCCGCGCCATATTCCTCCGTCGCGAGCGCAATCCCAATGGCGTTCTTTGCCATAGCGATGGGACTGTAGCCGACCAAACCATCGAAGCCGAGTCCCGGAATATGCAGCACATCCTCACGTCGTAGCCGAATCTGCCCCTTATCTTTGAAGTTCGGATTCTCCTCCGTGCTTCGCGTATAGGTGTAGTAGAGTTCGCCTGTGCGGCTGTCGCGGCTCACTTCCATCTTGTCCGGGAGGAGCGGATAGAGTCCGAGAACACGTCCTCTGCCATCCCGAAGTATCTGGGCGTAAGCATTTCCCCACAGGAGGAGATGCGCCATAAGTGTCTCGCGGAATACGAAACTCGTCATCTCGGGATTCGGTGCATCGTGAAGGAGGAAGTACAGCGGATGCTCTGGTACACGCTCCTTGCCCTGCCCTTTGTATCCGTAAACGTGAAGCGGCAGTCCCGCGATGGATTCGGCGAGGATGCGCACACAGGCATAGACCGCCGTCGTCTGCATGGCCGTCCGCTCGTTGACTGCCTTGCCCGCTGCCGTCTGACCAAACAAAAAGGACAAGCCGCCAAGATGATTCTTGGGCTTGTCCCGCGAACGGAAGAGTTTACTGAATAGGTTCATGGAAACCTCCATTTCAAAAGATGATAGCAGAAGCGCCGCCCTTCCGAGCGGCGCTCCCTCATTTCGGTTTAGAAGTTTTCGATGCAGGAAAGCTCCATGCTGTTGATTGCGGCTGTGAATCTTGCCCCCCGCGCAATCTCGTCGGCGGCTTTCAAAAGTTCCTCCGGCGTTGGATCTCCGCCCATCTGGCAAATGCCGGCGTTTGCTTTGATGTCCCAGAAAACCTTGCGGGCTTCCCAATCCGTCTTGTCATAATCCCTCTCTTTGCGAACCTCGATGCGGATGTAGCTGTCGTGGTTGCTCTCGTTTGCCCAGCCCATCGTGTTTTCCTGCAGCTTGAGTCCGTACTCGGCAGCCTTGCTCTCGATGATCTTGGCGATTTCCTGCTTGTTCATTTTCTTTTCCTCCGTTTCTTGGCTCTTCGGTTTTCCCTTTCGGTATGTGTATATTCCCGTACTATCACAGAAATAGCAAGGCCATATGTGCGTATACAATCATCTAAAACACCCACACGCCGCGATTTTCGTACACCGATTCCGACGTATCATTCTCACAGCGGATTGCACGATCCAGTGCCATAATCAGCGCAATCACGCCGTCAATCTTCTCGGTGGATTTTTCCTTGTCCGCCTTGATGTTGCCCGCAGGATCGGTGCGAATGAAGATGTTGTCTGCCATCCAGCGCAGGACGGGATGTCCGCCGTGCGCTATTTTCTTTTCCAGAGTGAGCTTCATCAGCTCCTTGGTCGGCGGACTCATGTCTTTGAACCCCTGTCCGAACGGGACAACGGTGAATCCCATTCCCTCAAGGTTCTGCACCATCTGCACTGCGCCCCATCGGTCAAAGGCAATCTCACGGATGTTGTACTTTTCGCCCAGTTTCTCGATGAACGTCTCGATGAATCCGTAATGCACAACATTCCCCTCTGTGGTCATAAGAAAGCCCTGCTTCTCCCACACGTCATACGGAACGTGATCGCGCCGCACACGCAGGTCGATATTCTCCTCGGGAATCCAGAAGTACGGAAGCACGGCAAACGGCTCATCTTCCTCCGTCGGAGGGAACACGAGGACAAATGCCGTAATGTCCATCGTCGAGGAAAGGTCAAGACCGCCGTAGCAGACACGACCCTCTAAGGACTCAGCGTCAACAGGAGCGGCACACGCATCCCACTTGTCCATCGGCATCCACCGTACGGACTGCTTCACCCATTGATTCAGACGAAGCTGTCGGAAGCTGTTCTCCTCGGCGGGATTCTGCCGTGCCGAATCGCAAGCCGCCTGTACCTTGTCGATGCCGACCGTAATGCCGAGCGACGGATTCGACCGTTTCCAGACCTCCGGGTCTGTCCAGTCCTCATCCTCCTTTGCTCCGTAGATCACGGGATAGAAGGTCGGATCAATCTTTCGTCCTTCGAGAATGTCCTTTGCTTTCTGGTGCGTCTCGTAGCAGATGGACTGTGTATCCGTTCCTGCTGTGGTGATAAGGAAGTAGAGTGGCTGCATTCGCGCATCGCCGGAGCCTTTCGTCATAACGTCAAAGAGCTTGCGGTTCGGCTGCGTGTGAAGCTCATCAAATACCACGCCGTGGATATTGAAACCATGCTTTGAGTATGCCTCTGCCGAGAGCACCTGATAGAAACTGTTCGTCGGCAAATACACCATGCGCTTCTGGGAGGCGAGGATCTTCACCCGTTTGCCGAGTGCGGGACACATCCGCACCATGTCGGCAGCGACCTCGAACACGATGCTCGCCTGTTGACGGTCAGCGGCACAGCCGTAAACCTCGGCGCGTTCCTCCCCATCGCCGCAGCAAAGAAGAAGTGCGACGGCAGCGGCAAGTTCACTGTTGTGGGTTGGAATGAAGGACTCCCCTACAAGATAGCAATGACTGGCACTGTCCACCTGAATGCACTGCATGGGGACTCTCTCTGAGAGCGGCACAATGTCTGCCAAATAATGAAAACAGGAACGAGCAACGGGCAGGTTTCTTTCCTCGATCTGCAGCGTCTTTGCCGCAGGGATACGGATGATGGAGCGATACACATCTTTTGCATTCCCCCTATACCACTCGCGATATTCCATCGTCTGACGGTAGATTTCACCAGTTGTCCAAAGCACGGATCGCGGCTCCCCGATGATGTAATCCACATTCCAGAGATGCCGCTCTCCCGCAACAATGGAAGAACCGTCACGGAAGGTCAGTCGATAGGCTTGCTCCGTATCATCCACATCGCTCTTGGCGACAACACGGCAGGGATGTCCGTTTTCATCAAAAACGGTATCTCCCACGCGAATATCACCCATTGTGGTAAATCCGCTCGGTGTGGGGATTTTCGTATCGAGAGCAAGCTGTTTTCCCTGTTTCTTGGGAATCTCCACATATGCCGTGTTGAACTGCCGATACCCGTTCGGCTTCAGAATTCCGAAAGTGTCTCGGATAATGCGCTCCTGCCAGTCAATGAGTTCAAAGGGCTTTCCTGCCCACGTCCCCTTCGTATGGCACAGGCACTCGATGAATCCCACGGCATAGTCCGCAGCCGCTTTGTCATAGTGCGATTCCTCTGCCATGAACTCCGTCGGCTTATAGTCCGTCAGTTTTCGCAAGCAATCACCCCCATCAAAAAAGAGCCGCCGTCAGCGACTCAAAACATCCGTAACGAGAAGCAGCCCCGAAGGGCTGTTTTGTTGTTCGGCGTGGCTTAGATGCGCTTCATGCACCAAGCCATCGCGTGCCCGCCGTCCTCAAAAAGCTCCGTGGCGGCTTCGACGAGGTTCAGGCGGCATTCAATGTCCGCAAAGCCTGTCTCCTCCGGCGTTTCGACCATCTCGTAGACGGCTGCGTGGAAGCCCCAGCATTCCATCCCGACGACAAGGATCTGCTCGCCGTAGCGAAGGATCGCGCCGCTCGTTCCGAACCGCATCTCATCGAGGTGCTCCATCGTGGTGGTCTTCGGCCATCTTGCTTCTACGTTTCTCATTTTGTGTTCCTCGCTTTCTGTGTGTAGGTTGTTCCCTTTGGTCATGTACATATATGCCTCTAAACGCAGAATATAGCAAGTCGTATTTTGAATAAACTATACTTATTTTTCGAGAGAAACACAGCCCCGAAAGGCTGTGCTAAATCCCTAGAATCGTAAGCTATTTTTCACCCGTGAGGATAAATCGTACATACGCCGCACGGTCTTCCTCGATGAAGCAGACCAGTTCGTAGAATCCCATCTCAAATGCCATGCGCTGAACACCGGGAACGTCGAACATATTCACTCGCCCCGAATCACGGATGTCCATGATCTGCGAGAAAACCTTCTCGTTCATGACTGACCGCCTTTCTGCACGATGTGGAAAGAGTCCACACCGGGGATCAGGCTCAGTGACGATCCTGTCTCCCACCGAACGAGAAGCTGTCCCGCGTCATCGACGCCCATGACCTCGCCCCTCGTCCCCGTCGGCGGGGCTTGCGGATCGTCCATCGAGAGGAGTTCCACTCTCGTCCCGTGCGGGTACCGCTCTCGAAGTGCGGCAATCTGCTCTCTACTCGGAAACCGCATGATCTTCAGCCTCCTTCCGATGTCCGCTCTTGAACGCGCTGCTGCCGATGAGGTTCTGCAGGAGAATCTTGCGCGACTCTTTGTAGGCGTTTCCGATCATGCCGAGGCGCAGGAGGAAGCAGCGGAAAGCGTATTTCTCGTTGTCCACGATCTTCTCTTTTGCCGTGACGCGCTTCTGCGTCCGTGCCATCAGGCAGAGCATGCTGATGAACTCAGCATACGCTTTTGCCGTCTCGTCGGTGATCGTCCCGTGCAGCCACGCGAAGGTGATGCGATCATCGGTCAGTGTGTAGGTCGCCTCGCGGATGTCGAAGGCGTGTCGGATGAGCCGCCCCTTGCTCCGAAGGAGTGCGTCCAGATTTTTCAGTGCGGTCTCCGTGAAGAGGCTGCGCGGGAGGCTGATGGAAAGGCTGTCCTCGTCGGGTTCTTCTACCGCCGTTTCTGCTGCGACGGGTTCATCCTCTTCGCCTTCCGTCAGGATCGGCGCGTCTGCCGCTGTGTTCGCGCAGGAAGCCTTGTTCTCCCCGTCCTCGGACGTGAAGCCCGCCTCGCGCAGTGCCGTGCGCACACGCGCAACAGTCGCTTCGTCAAGGGCATCGTCGAAGCAAAGGTTGCCATCCTTCGTGATCTCAAATGCGCCGACCTTGTAGGAAAAACTCGGTGCGCCGCAGTAGACGGGCTTTTCGCTGACTGCCTTGCCGACTGCCGCAACCATCGCCTTGCGCTCTTCCTTTTGGATGTTGTAATTGACCTTCATGGTGATTACCTCCTTCATGTACTTTGGTCATTACATTCATCCCTCTAGTTGGAGTAATTAGCAAGCGGATTCTTTTGTATACACCGAATGCCCGAAATGTGCAATTCCTGTAAGGACGTAGAACACACAAGGAAGTGCGACACCGTTCCCCCACATCTTATACTCTGCTGCATCCGAGTGCGGATTCTTCAGCCATCTGCGAATCTGCGTATCGGTCTTGGGCTTCTTGCCGCCTGTGATTTTTCGGTGCGTCTCAAAGACCGTGCGCCAGAACACCATTTCTTCCTCCGTGGGATTGTCGGTTTCAAGCCCCGCGCACCATCCGTCTGGAAAGCCCTGCAAGCGTCCGCACTCGGTCGGTGTCAGTCTGCGGACGGCATAGACTGGTTGATTGACGACCATCGGGGCTTTATAATCCCGTGCCATGAGCGTCGGGCATTTCTCCTTTGCAAAATGAGAGTGGCAGCCCGTTGTCATGGCATAGACGGCATGACGGTCAGCGGTATTGAGCGTAAAACTCACATTCTCTGCGATGCCGCTTCCCTGCGGACCGTTCTTCTCCTGCCGTCCGATTATCGAGCCTTGGATGGAGACGACCGCAACGCCGCCCTGACAGCATGCAGGATTCCCGCCGCTTTGGTCAATCGTCCGCGCCGTCTCCGTCTCATAGATGCCGGCGTGCGGATTGTCGGATTTCATCGCATTGGACTGGAATGACGAGATTCCGTATGCCTGTACGTCCTTTAGGACAAGCGGCTGATTGTTCCCGCCCGTACCGTAATGGCGAAGTACGGTCGGACAGATTTCCAGAGGACCGTTGTACCGTGCATCCGAGCCGTGTGACTCGAATACGGCGGGAACGGTTTCAGTTCGTAGTGTCGGAGATTTCTCCTCCGCATAGCCGATGCTGCGGCTCTGTGCGGAATGCTCGGTACAGAAACCTGCGCTTACCCGCCCGCCTGACGTATGAGTGCCATCCGCAAACTCTCGGGCAGTGCCTTGCCACGCAGCGAAGCACGGCGCAAGATCCCGACACACGCTTTCGGTGTCAAATAGTATTTCTCCGGCACTTGATCCTGCAAAATCTGCGACAAGGTAGATTCTGCGCCGACGCTGTGGAACTCCCCAGCCCTGTGCGTCCATGAGGCGGTACGCAATGTTCCATCCGTCTCCCATGAGAATGTCGGCGTATGCCCATCCACCTTTTTCAGGCAAAGGCACCTCGGGTGCTTCCGGCTCTTTGATACGGACAATCTCCGTAAGGACAGATTGGAAGTCCCGTCCCCCGGAACTTGAGAACGCTCCTGCGACATTCTCCCAGACGATGAATCTCGGATAGTTCCCATGTGTTGCACACCTCATTTCCTGCACGATACGAATTGCCTCAAAGAACAATATGGACTCCTGCCCATGCAGCCCTTCCCGCCGTCCCGCGATGCTGAGATTCGTACAAGGCGAACCGAAGGTGATGATATCCACAGGCTCAATCTCATCGCCGTGAATCCGATGTATGTCTCCAAGATGTTTGACGGAAGGAAGGCGCTTCGTGGTGACGCGAATCGGGAACAGTTCGACCTCCGATGCCCACTTCGGTTCTATCCCCGCAAGAATTCCTCCAAGTGTGAAGCCCCCGCTCCCGTCAAAGAGACTGCCAAGCGTCATCATTTCACAATATGGGGCGCTGTCATACGTTCGAGCATCTTCCCCGTCATCCAGATCGCCCCGTCGATAACAAGCGGTAGAAAGATACGGTCGCGGAATCTGCACCATCCTGACTCCTTCTCGGCACTCTCTTTCAGTGCCGCCGTATACGCCGCCGACACTTCACGCGCTGCAGGAAGCCCCTTCTCATGCAGCCAGAGAACCGTCGCTTCCTTCGCCTCCGCCCGCACAAAATCCCCTACATGATTCTTCAGTTCGTTTTGAATGTGTTCCAGTTTCATCTTCAACACTCTCCTTCATAGTCCGTTACCCCACGCGCAATGGCGCGGGCAAATTCATCCTGCTGCGTCCCAAGAAGCTCTGCATCGCCCGCATGGTCGATAAACGCAAGCTCCACAAGCACAGCGACCGCATCCGTGTTGCTCAGAACGTACAGACCGTTGACACCGGGCTTTGCCCCCTTCACGCCGCGATCCACGGTTCCGAGCGCATCCACAATCTGATTCTGGATGCAGCGTGCCAGTGTCTCCCCTGCGTCGCTTCCGTAGTAGTGCCAGACCTCCGTCCCGTTCGCACTGCCGTTACAAGCGTTGCAGTGAACAGAGATGAACACATCGGCATCCGCACTATTGGAAGCTGAGACAACTTCATGCAGACTGTCGGATTGGAGATTACCGACCACCTCAACACCTGCGGCACTCAGATACCCCGCCGCAAGGTCTGCGACATTTTTTGCAACGTCAGATTCCCGCAATCCATAGCCACACGCACCGGGGTCGGGATTCCCGTTCGGGGCATGTCCTGCATTTAGGAATACTTTCATTGTGATACCTCCTTCGGCACATCCACATACGGAATGCGCTCACCCTCACGTTCCAAAAACACATCTTCTGCATTGCCGTCCTTGCTCTGGATGTATCGCTCAACGGTAACATCCACAAACTTCGGCTCAAGCTCCACGCCGTAGCAGATACGCCCCAACTGGTCACACGCAATCAGCGTCGAGGCCGAGCCGAGGAAGCCGTCGAGTACGATGCCGTTCGTCTGCGTACACTGCTTGATGAGATACGCCAGAAGCGGCACAGGTTTTGAGGACGGATGACCGCAGCCGTCTTTCTTCGAGTCCTTGATACGGTCAAAGGCAAAGACGGTGGTCTGCTTCTGATCGCCATACCATCTATGCCGTCCGTCCTTCCTCCATCCCCAGATAATCGGCTCGTGGATGTACTTCCAGTCCGTCCGTGTGAGCACAAGGCGGTCTTTCTTCCACACCAAGCCTGCGCCAACTTTAAAGCCCGCATCCTCATAAGCGTCATGAAAGATGCGGGCTTTTGCTGTTGCGTAGAAAACGTAGATGGAAGCGTCGGTCGCCATCGCCGAGTGGAAGGCGGTAAAGGCAGATTTCAGGAACTCGTAGGCATCCTTGTCATTCAGATCGTCGTTCTTTATTTTCCCGGATGTGCTTTCAAGCTGGATCATGTATGGGGGATCCGTGCATACGAGGTTGACCTTCTCGCCGCCGAGCAGCCGCTCGTATGTCTCCGGCAGTGTGGAATCGCCGCAGATAACACGGTGCTTGCCGAGGTGCCAGACATCGCCTGTTTTGGCAAAGCATGGCTTCTTCAGTTCCGCATCCACGTCGAAGTCGTCTTCCTGCGCCTCCCCATCATCCAGAGAGAGCAGGTCGGCAATCTCGGATTCCTCGAAGCCTGTGAGCGAGATGTCGAAATCCATGTCCTGCAAAGCTTCCATCTCAACGCGCAGCATATCCTCGTCCCATCCCGCATCAAGTGCGAAACGGTTGTCTGCGAGGATGTATGCCTTCTTCTGCGCCTCGGTCAGATGATCGACGAATACGCATGGAACTTGCTCGATGTTCTCCTCCTTCGCAGCGAGGATTCTGCCATGTCCCGCTATGACGTTGAACTCCCGGTCGATGATGACGGGATTCACAAAGCCGAACTCACGCAAAGACGAGCGCAGCTTGGTGATCTGCTCCTTCGAGTGGGTACGGGCATTGTTTACATAAGGCACGAGCTTTCCGATGGGGACAAGCTGCATTTCGGATGTGGTTTTTCCCAAGATGTACACCTCCTGCAATAAAAAAGCGACCTATGTCGCCAACTGTATGTTTTAGGCTGCGTCTCAGCTAATCTTTCCGCTTATCCCCTCCTAGAACGAAGAAGCCGCTCCATCAAGTCATCCTGCGGCGAAACACCCTTATATTCCGTTGAGCAGTTATCGCGGACGATAGCGAATATCTCGTTCCACAGCCGATTGGTCTGCTTCATGTAGTTCTGGCTCATGGCGACATAAGGAGACTGTATGGGCTGAGAACTAATCGGATGCTTGCCCAGATAGCCGTATTTGCTGACCGCCTCCTCACAGTGAATCCAACGTGCCGCACTCACAGCATATCGCTCCAAGAGCGCAGGAGATACCAGTTCTGCACATCCGCGCCGCTTGAGCCATTCCCACGCTTCTTTGTAAAGTTCACTCGCGGAGAGCGTGGAGCCGTCACGCTGCGTAGCCGATAAAAACTCCTTGGGAGGCGGCATATCCACGCCCTCCGGCTCTGTGGCAATCTGCTCAAAGTCCAAGACCTTCAGCTTGCGCTTGCCGGGATTGCCCTCGGTCACTTTTTCTGCCAAGGATTTTCTTGGTCTCCCTCCCGTGCCGGGCTGCGGTCCTCTAAGCCCCATACGTTTCCCCCCTTAAAACTTTTCAAAACTTTTTTGAGCATAAGTTTCAGCATTTGGACTGTTTTATCGAGCGGTTCAAATGCCCGTCGTTCCGCGCTGTGCATGGCTTCCCGCCGAAAATCACGCAGGTAAAACTTATCTCTCTAACTGGCCTAAAAGTTATGCGAATTTTTCTGTACGCCCCCTCCCCGGTCCAGTAATGGCGCGGTTTTAGAGATTTGACCGCCCCCTAGGGGTCTAGCGGTCACCACTGCCGCGCTGGTGAATCCGTTCATGACAGGAGACACAGAGCGACATCAAGTTGCCTTCGTCATGTGTGCCGCCCTCAGAAAGCGGCTTGATATGATGGACGAGCGTCGCAAGGACATATCTGCCCTGCTCTTTACACATCTCACAAAGCCGATGCCCCGCCAAGTGTCTATCTCGAATCCTACGCCATACGCTCCCATATCTCTTGTGCTGATCGTACCCACGAGCGAAGTGGTCGTAGTGTCGCTGCATAACTTTCTCGTGTGCCTCGCAGTAGCAACTCTTTCGGTCTGTAAGATTCGGACATCCTGTCATGCGGCAGGCTCGCTTCGGCTTTCTCGGCATCACGCACCTCCTCGTGGCATCAAAAAAGCCCTCGCGGAGAATTGCTTCTCCGAGAAGGCTGATTCCATATCCTATTTTCGCTGACTATCTCATATCACTGTCAACCCTATGAACGCAACGTGAACCTTTGTGAACTTATGTGAACTCAGATGCACTTTGCTGTCTTTTTTCCAAAATTTTTTCAACATCATCCAGAGCCTTGGCATGAATCTTATGCACCCATCGAATGCTGACGCTCATATCCGCTGCAATATCTTCCCATGATTTGAAGCTGTGGTAGCGACGCTCTAGCACCATCTGAGAGTTTTCATCCTCAACTTGCCAGATCGTATTCATGATCTCGAGTTTCAGATTGATCAGACGGTCGATGTCTGCATTGATCTCATCTTCCGTGTCGGTCAGACGAGCGATGATGGTTTCCATCCGCTGATTGTTCGGACTTGGACTCTTTGGCATGTCGCTGATGACGGCGCTCACATTTGTTGCCATGTCACGCAGCCGCGACACATGGGCGACCTTATCATTGATGCGTCGGTCAATGTTCCATGCCTGACTCAGATATTCTTTTGCTGTCATGCAAATTCCCCCTCCAACTTTTTAAGCAGCCATTCTCCATCTATACGCGTCAACTGTCCGAACCATGTGGAACGAAAGAACCGCTCTGTCTCAGAACGCATCGCTGCCGCCGCAACATTCTCTGCGTCTTTGGCAAGAGCCGTTCGTGCCCGCCGATAGTCTTTCGCCGCCTGTTCGACGATGGCATTTGCCAGAATCTCATAGTTCATGATGTTACCTCCGCTTTGACGGCTTCAATCAGTGCCACCTGTGTCTTGTCCTTCCGTTTCAAGGCACGGAGGATTCTCTCGTCAATCGTGCCCTCGGCAATGATGTGCTGCACCACCACTGTTTTCGCTGTCTGCCCCTGCCGATAGAGCCGCGCCACGGTCTGTTGGTAGAGTTCCAAGCTCCATGTAATGCCGAACCACACCAAGGTCGAACCGCCGCTCTGAAGGTTCAGCCCATGTCCTGCGCTTGCAGGATGGATCAGGGCAACGGGGATTTCTCCGCGATTCCAACAGTCGATTGACTCATCACTATCTAGCCTGACACACGGGACACGCTTTTCTATGCGCTCTGCATCATGTCGGAACCAATACGCAACGAGGAGCGGTTTGCCGTTCATGCTCTCGATGATGTCTTCCAACGCATCGAGCTTGCGGTCATGTATATGCAATGTCGTGCCATCGTCGGTGTAAACTGCACCGTTTGCCATCTGGGCGAGTTTCCCGGACAGGACACCGGCGTTTGCCGCCGTCACCTCGTCGCCCTTCATCTGCAAAACCAACTGCTCGCACATTTCGGTGTATATCTTCTTCTCAGCCTCATTCATGCGAACGCTGTATTCGCTCTCGATCAGCTCCGGCATTCTCAGATGGTCGGAGGCTTTCATGGAGATGGTTATGTCGGCAATCTTCTCATAGATTCGCTCCTCGGCTCCGGGCAAGGGAACGTAGGAGAACACCACCTGCCCGTTGCGCTTGTCCGGCACGAAGTAATCTTGCCGATACTTCGTGATGAACCGCCCCAAACGCTGTCCCATGTCGAGCACCTTGAACTCTGCGAACAAGTCCATCAAGCCGTTGCCGGACGGCGTTCCCGTAAGTCCGATGACTCTCTTTGCCAGAGGGCGAACCTTCATAAGTGCCTTGAAGCGCTTGCTGCTCCAATTCTTGAAGGACGAGAGTTCGTCGATCACGATGGCATCGTAGGCGAAGTCCGTTTTCTCCACAAGCCACGGCACATTTTCCCGGTTGATGATATAGAGGGAGGCTTGCTTGCAAAGAGCCTCCCTCCGCTCTTTCTCCGTACCGACTGCAACGGAATAGCGGATATGATTCAGATGCTCCCACTTACCGATCTCCTGCGGCCATGTGTTCCGTGCCACACGAAGCGGTGCGATAACGAGAACACGGGAAATCTCGAAGCAGTCAAAGAGCAGGTCATTCAGAGCCGTGAGGGCAATCACCGTTTTGCCTAAGCCGCAATCCAAAAACACAGCAGCGATTTTGTGGTGCTCGATAAAGTTTATAGAATATCGCTGGTACTCGTGTGGCTCAAACTTCTGCATCTTCTTCCTCCAATTTCTCAAGTTCCCTCAGAAACCATCTGTATTCGCCGTGGAATCTTGCATGCTCACTATTGCTGGCAAATACCTGTAGATTTTCTGAGGTGTTATTGTAGGGGTTGCCGTCTCTATGATGGACGACTTCGGTGGGAAGCAATTTTCTGCCAAGTATTTTTTCGGCTATCACACGATGGGCGGGTCTGCCGTATATTTTTGAATACCCTTTGCACTTTCCTTTGCCCAATCGAGATTTTCGCATCTTCGACCTCGTTTCAGGAGTCATTCTCATAGGATTTAATTGCCGGTTAAGCTCAGTCATATGTTTGCTGATGTTTTCATAGGGCTTAAAATCTCTATAGTGATGCGGATTTCGGTCTTTGCTACTGAAATCCGCCATGCATTGACGGCTGCAGAAATTATGTTGATGTATATGCGAGGGGCAACGTATCATTTCTTTGCCACAAAAATCACATTTGATTACAGGCATGTCAATCACCTCCTGAAAACTTCCTGCAGCACATCCACATGGTAGGTATTCACCACACCGTATTTGGCATCGTACTCCTTGCCGATGTGATAGCCCTGCTTTCTGGACATTGCCGAGGCTCTGCGTCCAAGCCTTGCGGCGGCATCCCGACCCACTCCCCGGATTCCCCTGAGGTTGGCATAGCCGATGATGGTATAGTGGTGCTGGTCGATGGTCATCTGCTTGGACTCGACCTCAAGAAGCCGCTCATCCACCTTGTCGATACGGGCATTTGCGACCTTGATTGCTTTTGCCTGTTCCACCATTCGCTGTGCACTGCACAGCAGGAATTCCTCGGGTGTCATGTTCCTCATAGGGTTGAAGTAGCTTTCTTCCAGCTCATCGAAAACATCCCATGCCCGCTCCGTTCCCAGCATCTTGCTGTGGCGCGCCGCGCCTTGTTTCGTCCAAAGAATCAGAGACGGTGCGCGACTCCCGACAACTGACTCGATATTTTCGAGTGAGTCCTTGAAAGCCTTGAGATCAGCACCTTCAAGTTTGAAGTAATGCTTCCCCTCAACGAATCGCGCCCTGTTGTTCTTAAAATTCTGCTGGATATGAATTGCCTTACAGCCATACGCTTCGGCAAGCTGCTCCGTGGTCATGACACGGATGCTGTTGTGTTCCAATACCGTAAGTTCATTCATGGCTGATGTCCTCCAATACGCCGTCAATTTGATTTATCTCGTCAATCACATACACCTTGAATCCAAGCCGCCGAAGCAGTCTGTGCCGTGCCAATTGAAGCGGTCTTGGCTTTCTGCCCGGTGCTTTGAGTTCCACAAATCCCATCCTGCCGCGAGGCAGAAGAACCAGTCGGTCGGGCATTCCATCGAATCCCGGTGAGGTAAACTTGGGTGCGATGCCGCCCATCGCTTTGACTTGTGCTACAAGTTCCTTTTCGATGGTTTTCTCACGCATTCCAATTAGAGGATTAAGGATATATTTATGCATGGGCGGTCTTCCTTTCTCGTATTGCGGCTCGGCCTTTACGGAGATGATGTCCCCGTTGACTTCAAGGAAATCCAGCACGGGCTGAATCTCTCCTACTCACTTGAACTGACGGCAACACCGCATTGCGTCCTGCGGTTAAACTTGGTGATGTTTTTTCGTACAGTGCCTGTAAAATACAATCAGCTTTTTGAAGCATGGTCGTTCCCATATCAATTCCTCCATTTTTGTCTTGGTGTCATTCCAAGAATTTTTCGCTATGACATTCCGTTTGTAGCCGTGAAGCCTTGTGTATCAAGGGATTTCAGTTTCTAGTCATTAAATTCATTTTTGTCTGCGGGGTTGGGAAAATTTCTATTTATGTACTGAAATAGAGTATAATAATAAATATCTTTTTTCTTTTTTCTGTGTTTCTTGACAAAAATGATGAAAATATTTTTTCCTTCTAATCCCTTGATTTGCAAGGCTTCATGGCATTTATTTTTGTCAATCTGAGGTAATGACAGTAGGTATGACAGACTGACGATAATATTCTTTCAGCCGTGGGTTGACGAGATACTTCGGCATGGGCGGTCTGCCCTTGCCTCCGCTCGGCGGAGTGGAAACCGAGATGATATAGCCGTAGTCCTCAAGAAAGTCCAGCACGGGCTGTATATCCTCGACGCGCTTGAATGTCTGACAGAACCGCATAGCCGTCCGACGGTTGAACTCGGTCAGCCCCTTCTCCGTTATCATTTTGAGGATACGGTTGGCGTTATGGAACATGGCGTTCTCTGGCAGGACATTGAAGATGGCCTGTGCGTGGTTTAGGAAATACTTGCCTAGCTTGATGGCATTTTCCATGGTCTCGCCGTCCATCACCAAAGGCTCCGGCTCGTCCAAGAATTCTTCGCTCCGATGAACATTTGCCCTGCACAGGAGTCCCGCTATCCGCAGGACATTCCCCGCCAGCTTGCCGCACCAGTCGGCAATTTCCGCATACTCCTTCACGAGTTTCGGCTCTAACTCTTGAGAGAACTCCTCCATAAGACTGTCTGCCTCGGCTGACAGGGTGATGATTTCCTGCCGATACTCATCCTTCAGCAGATTGAAGATACGCTGCTCATAAGCCTTATAGACTTCCTCCGGCACCGGCTTACTGCGATACCGCCTTGTTCCCACGGCAGAGGCGGGCATGGAGTAAAGAAATCTGGCTGTAAGCCCTCGCCCACGGAAGGTTTCGTTGGAGAGAACCTTGGAGATGACATTGGGTTGCGCCATTAAAAGCACCGTCAGTGTAGGATGCAGGATGTTCTCACTTTCCCTGCCGATTCGGTCTACCCGGATTTGGTCGCCGGAATAGCTTTTTAACATGACATCAATATTGACGGATTTGGAATATGCCCCGGCGAGGGTATCAAAGATTCCCGCCTCACTGGAGAGAAGTGCCATTCTGCCCTTGTTCTCCGACAGCACCGAAGCCAGTTTCTCCGGGGTAATATCATCGGCGAACAAGCGGAGGGGCTTTTTTACCTCGTACTCCGTGAGTTCCCGTGCGATTTCTTCCACATCGTCTTTAGTGGCTTTTCCCTTGGACACCTGGTCTTCCACGGTCTTTTGGCGGCGTTCCAAGATGCGTTTATGCATCCGACTGGTTTCCACTTCGGCAGCATGGATATGATTGTATTGGTTCTCGTAGTCGCTGACGGGCTTTACCATGGCGTGTTGCACAGCGGATTTTCTCTCGGACGGTGGAGCAATCTCCGTAAGGTAGATGTTGAGCGGCTCCGTCCAGTCCCGTTTTCCCTGTATCTTGTATTTCCCTTGGATGCTGGTGGCGATAACGCTGAGCGCGGCGCACCCTGCCATATCCACGGGTGTCTGTATGCTCTCGGAGATGGCGGCTACATAGTTTCGTATTTCGGCAGGGAGCGTGTCGATGGGAAAGGGCATAACGGTGTGTCTGCCGAAGGGGAGAGGTTCTTCCCAGCTTGAGTCCGCCGTCTCAAAGTCCTTTTTTGCTTGTTCTGCTTGCTCCTGTTGGAAGAGTTCCCTGACGGACACATCCTGCATGGCAAATTCCTGCATTTTGAGAAAAGCGTTCCGCTCGTCCAGATTCCCATAACGATGCCATTTCACCAAGTCAAAGGAGTTCAGGAGTTTCCCTCCTGCCATGTCTGTGGCATGGTGGCTGTAGACAAATTTGCCATCGTAGACCACCACGCCGCAGGAGCCTTCGCCGGGAATATAGTCATACCGCCCCTCCACCACGGAGGGAGCATAGACATCGGAGAGGAATTTGCTGATGACATTCTCGATGGGATAAATCCGGCAAAATGCTCCCACAATTCCTTTCTTGGTCAGAGGGTCTTCCTGCTTCTTTCCTTCATTCACCCGCAGTTTTCGCTCACGGCTTGAGATGGGGAGTGTGGAATAATCCTGCCAGTTGGGAAACCCCTCAAGAAACTTCATGGCATCAAAGAACTTGCCGTCCAGCACTTTGCAGATATACTCCCCATCTGCGGATGTGGTCGGCCAGTACATCAACTGATTGACCCTGTAGGAGCATTCGTCAAACATTTCAATGCCCCAATGGGCGGCGAAGTGTCTCGCTACCGCCACATAAGCATCCGGCGTGATTTCCTCCGCAAACGGAGCGATAATACGCACCCTCGGCATTTCGGGGGTATGGCTGTGCGTTGTGTAGAGAACGGCGGCATGATGCCATTCCCGGACAAAGAGGTCGATGAACCCCGGCTCGGCGAGATCGGCATCCATCGTGAGCATGGAGCGGCAGGTCACATTTTCCTTGCGTCGCCGCCCGTCTTTCAGGAATCCGCCCACAAATCCGCCCTTATCTTTGGTGGCTGTACGTTCTGCCTTGGTCATGGACTGATACTCGGCAACCGTCTCCTTGGTTCTGACGGTGGTTTCCAGTCTAGAACATAAGGCAGACCATTCGATTGTGCTGTTATTCCATGCCTTGGCATCACAGCTTTTCCCATAAGCAATCTTTAGCATTGGCAACCATCCCTCATGTAGTCGGCCACGGCGTTAAGCCGCTCATAATCCTCTGCCGTCAGGCACTGAAACCCGGCAAGGGGGCGAATCCCCGCCACCGCATCCAAGCCGCAGTAGTAAAGCACGGCTTCACGGAGGGAGGGGCCGAAGCTCTCGCCGTTGTCTTTACGGAGGGTCTGCAGCGTCCCGCTTGTAATACCAAGGTGAGCCGCCACATCCTTCCATTTTTCCCAAATGGCGTATTCCACCATGACGATTGCATGGAGGTTGGCTTGGATGTTGTTTCTGACATCATGCTCGATCTGCCGCAGGCAGATGGTGGCTACACGGTTGGTTATGGCGGTCAGCATCATATCCGTCCTGTCCTCCACGCAGTTAATGGAGTAGCGTTTGCGGCAAAGAGCGTCCACCGCTTTTTTGAGGCCACTCCAGTATTTCCTGCCATCCTGCGGCTGGCGCAGACGCATGAGCTCGTCAAAGTTCGTGCCCTTGAGCCAGTCGAACACAATGGGAGCAATCGCCGCCGCATCAGTACGCATGGCTGCCATGAAATTGTTACCTTCCGGCTTGCTTTGTTCCATCGCCCACGGGGTAACGTCAGGGTCGTAGATGTTCTCGGCTTTTTGGTGGCACTTGCGGCACAGGCTCACCAAGTCCTCCATCTTCTCATGCCCAAAACGGTCATAGGTCAGATGATGAACATCGGTGGCGGCATTGCCGCAGACCTGGCAGATATGATTGTCCAAATCCAAGCGGCTGTCGGCTTTGCTCCGCCACGCCTTGCTATGGATGTATTTTTCGTATGCTTGGTCACCCATTCACAGCACCTCCTCGCATTTTGTTGTGAAATAGCGGATGTTCTTCCGCAGTCTCTCGGCATGAGCAATCTCCGCTTCCATACCCTGCGTAATCCTCTCGCCGAACACCCAGACCTCGCCGCACAGCTTCATAAGCTCGAAGTTCATGAGCATCGCCTTTCCGCGCTCGTCAATCTCTGATATAAACTGTGGGAAATACAGGTGCGGCGCAAGGGGAATCCGTCCCCTGCTCACGGCGAACTTGCAGTAGTGCCTTGCCCGCATGACATTGACGCGCGGGTTGTCCCGATAGGGAGAGCAGATATAGGTAAACTGATTTTGTCGGAATACCTTGGTAAGAGCGGCATACGCCGTTGGGTCGGCGTAGCCCTCATGGTTTCTAAACTCGATCATTTCTCACACCGCACCTTTCGGCTGCATTCCGTGCAGCAGATCGCCGTACCAAAGAGGTCAAACTCCGCATCGCCGAAGAACTCGTTGAAATCGACGGGCACTTCCGCACCACAGCGCGGACAACGGCAGAATACATTCTCATCATTGATTTCTACCGTGACCTCCAACGCATCGCTGATCTTTTCCTTAACATAGAACATAAGATTTCCTCCCTTTGAAAACTGGTTAATCCCTGCAGGGCAGATCGCCCCCCATCCACTATCAGAACAGATGGGGATTGTGCCCCCTAAGTAGTAGCCACGGGAACGGGTCAAAAGGGACGTTTTTCAAAAATTTCCCTGAGTTTTTTCTCAGCCCGCTGCAGACGGTGATTCACAGTATTTGGCTTCTGCCCGATGGATGCGGCATATTCAATGCAGCTCATGCCGTCAAGATGAATGGCGATAATCATCTCGGCGTAATCGGGCTTGAGGGCAGCACGAATTTTTGTCCATAGTTCCTCATCGTCCCACTCCCGCTCACGGGCAAGCTCGTCCTTACGGAAGATACGGTCATCTACTACCTCACCCATCAGAGGCTCAGATGCATCCCGTTCGTCCAAGCCGTCCTCCGACTTGGCTTTGGATTCGCCACGATGACGGTCCAACTGATGCCAGTTGTTGTAATCCGGCCTGTTGAACTGTTCATCAAAGGCTGACTGCAGTTGTTTGCGCTTCTCCTCATCGCTAAGATCGGCACTGCTGCCAAGCGACAGGCTGACCCATAACTGGTCGGCAGCCACCGTATCAAGCTCCAAATACTGAAAACGATTTTCATAAATTACTCTAATTTTCATTGTTTCGCATTCCTTTCGTTCTTACCGAACGGCGGGATGCAAAACTACGCACGGGCTTTGGTGTCCGAAAAAGGGGCGCACAAAAGCACGGTGGGCGCGTACAGGATTCTGACAAGCTCGTTACCTGTCAGTATCCCTATTCGCATCCCGCCGTCTTATGGCCATCTCAGACAATAGGTTGATACATTCAAAGAAACTGGATTTGATTCTTCTTACCACCACCTTTAAAATCTTTCCCTACATAAAACGGACAGCTCGACCGGTTTTGGTCACCACTTATGAAGAAACTGTTCCGGGTATTTTCAGCAGAGGAAATCTTCCTCTTAATATCCCACTGGACACATTTGGGCGTGGCGGCCGAACTTTTTAGAAATATTTCCATGAACACAAAAAGGCCGGATGACGATAAAGCTCTCGCTTTACCCTCATCCGGCCATTCGGTAGCTCATAGCGGCTCCATTGCTCGGTATGTTGGTGTTATGTTCAGACTGCCCGTCGCCTCGATAATGTACGGTGTCCCGAATAGTTGAGTTTCACGATATTACGACAGTTGGGGCACTTGAGGGCCAAATTCACATTACCATTGGCATCAATATCTGCTGCCCTTTTCCCGCAAATGGGACACTTGAGCCGCGCCATAGCATTACGATTCATGATGAAATCTCCTCTCACCTATCAGCCATGCGGAAGAACTCAGACAGTCCCTCAACACCGGCTTCTTCTTCGATTTTCCTGCATATCTCCGGGTTGCTCTCCAAGAACTCGTGTACGCGCTGATACCAAATGTTGTATTCCGAAGCAATCGATTCATGCTCGAAAGCATCATCCGCTTTTTGTGCATCATATATATTCTTGGCGTTGGCATACCAGAGAATAGCATCATGCGCCCGTTTTTTTGCATGATCATCAAATTTCTTCAACATTTGAGCCAGTACATCGAAGTAATCTTCCTGCGATACAACATCCTCCAACACCTCATCGATGGTTTTTCCCTCAATGTCGATCTCGCGCTCCTTTCCTTGAAGCCCATACGAGCGATGTCCATCTTCATGCCTGACAACTACGTCACCTATGCCGATGTTCATGTCGAGCGCCAATGAGTTGTTGCGAAACATCTCTAAATTGCGGCTTAATTCAGAGACTTGAACTGCGGTAGGATATTTTACAGCCGCCGCTACGGCTGCGAGCCACTCATCCATTGTGACCTCATCGGTTTCATCGCTGATACAGGGCTGCATAATTAAAGGTTTCAGGCAATTAAAAAGCAAAATCGACATCAGGGACTTGTCGGTATCCACATTGCCGTTGAACCAATCGGCGATGATGTTATCCTCATCGCCACTGACAGCTGCGATGAGAATGTTACGTATAATGGGAGCGTCCGTAGATGGGACGACATTGTTTCCTTGGCGTTTAAACTCCGACTTGTCACAAAGAACGAGTTCCTGCTGAAGCTTCATGTACTTGTTACGGAGTAGCCGCATTTTTGCCTCGCTGTAGTCCTCCCAACCATAATGTTTGATGACATCCCTATAAATGTCCGATACCTTAACCATGAAAATCGCCTTCCTTTCGTTTGATGGTGCTAGTTTAACATTCCCTACCCTCTGCGTCGAGGAAATCAAATCGCTGCTTTTAATTCCGCAGGTGTATGTGACAGATCGACTGCATACGCCACGCTCCTTTCATTTACGAAAAAAGACCGAGATAGAATGATAGATACGCACCTTAATATTAGGTGCTCACTACGATCTACCCCGGCCTGTTACGCCTTCGAACTGCACGGCAGGTAAATGATATGTTCTCCGCAAGCCGGTCCCATACGCCTTTGATGGGAACCCAGCTTAAAAATTCACAACGTATGACGGCAACTTCTTCATAGAAGTCATTTGGAGCATTTCGTCAAGATAAGTGTACCCAACCACGGTTTTATTTTCACCGCTCCCCTTCACATACGTAAGGGCAATTTTTTGGTTCACGATTGCCAGTTCACCTTGCGGTTTCTTCAGTCCATGCGTTGTGTATAACATTCCCTCGGCAGTCATAAATCGCCTCCTAACCCAAAGTCATCAATATCAAACAAACCGTCTTCATTATCCAAGGTCCCATCCTCTACCGAAACAGTAAAGAACTTGTCCATAATCTTCCCCTCTTGACGTGGGAAGATAAACTCATCTGTCACTTTGAGCTTGTTGACATCAACAAGCAACAACGATACATCGTTCCGAAACTTCTGTTCACCGTATTCGGTTACGATATCCTCGAAAAAATCCCTGTCCAGTACAATGAATGAAAATCGTTGGGGCACTTCCTCCGGGTGAAAATATCCGATACTCGCATAGCGGGCAAGACGATCAAAAAATCTGCGACGATTCATCATATTGTTGCGGCGTTTGGTAAACTGTTCATCCGCATCTTCTCCATCTCTACGAGATATGAAATGTGATGCCGGAACAATATCCAATGCCCACAGACCGTTTTCACCAAACGATTCGCTTTCGCACAGGACATCAGGCATATATCCCATCGACTTTGATAGGCGAAGTTTTTTATGGTGATATACCGCCGCATTTACCCTGCGTGTTATTTCGGATGTAATAAGGTCGGTCACAGCAAGTTCCTGAAAACGCTGTTCGTTGATTCGAACACGTCCCACCGGCACCATGCCATTCGCGTCCATAAGGGCATCTAACGAAAGTCCGCTGCTCTGATCCGCATGCTGAAATATCGCCCACATTAAGGCCTCGGAACTTCCTCCAAGCATTTTTTTATTGGCAATCCTCGAAAGGGTAGACGGATTTACATTACACTCTTCGGCGAACTGCTTCATCGTTCTGCCCGGGCCTTTTGCTGCCTCAAGATACTGTGCAAGTCGATCCTTGTCTACCGCCTTTCCGCGCGTATATCCGGTTCCCATATAACCACACCCTTTCGTGCGAATAGATTTATTATAATTGATAATATACGCAACCACATATCAATCGTCAAGAACTTTTTACGCAAAATATGATAAAAATATAGATTTTTTGACTCGAACCATTAACCTTACTCTCCAGGAATAATCTCCTTATGAAATCAACCGCCGCAGGACTCCTTTCTGAAAAGACACAATCATACAAATTTGGCGAGAATTACTTCTTTCGTCTTATTGGAACAATGTCCTTGTAAGAATCTATTGATTCATGTTATCATCAATTTGCTTTGATCATTTTCATGTAGGGATATTGTTTCAAGGAGGACAAGGCAGATGAGAAAGAAAGACCTTGCCCGAAAGATCACGAGCTGGATCACGCTCGGTGTCTTTTCGATGCAGCCCATACTCACCTTTGCCGCAGAAATCCTCCCGGACACCTCCGCTCCGATCTCCCAGCAGCCGTTGGTGATGGAGACGGCGAGCGGGCATCCTCTCGTACAGATCACGCCCCCGTCTGCGGGCGGCGTGTCGATGAATCTCTATACGTTCTTTAACGTACCCGAACGTGGTGCGATCCTCAACAACAGCTACAATCTCTCCAATACGGAGCTTGCAGGGTATGTGCAGGGAAATCCGAACCTCATGGCCGGTACTGCACGTATCATCGTCAATGAAGTCACAAGTGCAAATCCATCCGAACTGCGCGGCTTTTTAGAGGTCGCAGGTGACAGAGCCGGTGTCGTTATTGCCAATCCGAACGGGATTTTGGCAGATGGTGCCGGCTTTTTGAATACGGCAAGAGTCACCCTTGCAACCGGCCGCACCGCGATGGATGCCGCAGGAAACCTCGCTGCACTGCGCATCAACGATGGCAAAGTCGTCATTACAGGAAATGGCCTGAGTGCAAAGGGCGTAGATTCTGCCGAACTCTATGCACGCGCCATCGAAATCAACGCAGGGCTTTGGGCAGAGCACGCAAAGATTGTCACAGGCGCAAATACGATCCGCTACGAGAGCGGCGACATCTCCCCCCTCCTTGATGCCGAGAACGCCCCCGCCTATGCCCTCGATCTCTCGGCAATCGGCGGTATGTATGCCAACCGCATTGAACTTGTCGGAACGGAAAGAGGTCTCGGTGTCAATCTTGAGGGGCAGATCACGAGCACACAGGCGACCTCCCTCGATGTGAACGGAAACCTGAGGACCTCCGGCAATCTCTATTCGGACGGAACAACTTCCATCCACGCAAAAGAAGCAGCAAACAGCGGAACGATATATAGTGTTGCAGATACTGATGTATCTGCAACAGCACTTCAAAATGATGGAAAGATCATCAGCTGTGCAAATACTACGCTCCAAGCAGATACGATCATCAACCGTGGAACGCTTGGGAGCAGCATTGCCCCCTCGGGCGTGGCAAATGCAAACGGCATCTTGACAATCGACGCAAAAACTCTTGTCAACTCTGACGCAAATATTCTCAGTGGAAATGACATCTCCATTACGGCAGACAATATTCATACCCAAAACGGTACGATTGCAGGAAACGGAGATATTTCAGCTGCGGCAGCGCAGCATCTGGATATTGAAAAGGCAACCTTGCAGAGCGGCAGGAACTTCTCTATACAGGCAGATTCGATGCCGCTCACGGGGAATATTTCCAGCGGCAAAGATTTATCCGTTACACTGAACAGCGATCTGACAAATGCCTCCGCTGCGGATTCCTTTGGAAATCTCCATGCGGACGGCAACCTTACGGCGAGGATCAATGGGGCTGTGTTCAATAGAAGGAACCTCTCAGCAGATAACACCTTGCATCTCACCGCAGCTGGAAATCTTGTCCAAGTCAAAGGCGGCAGCATCTCCGGGAAAAATATAAGCCTCACGTCGACAAACCTCTCCAACCAAGGACTCATTCAGGCAGATGAATCAGCCGAAATCAAAACAGCACAGCTAAAAAATGATGCCACGGGCAAAATCTACGGCGATACGGTTTCCATCCAAGCAAAGCATGTCGTAAACGAGAAGAACGCGCCCCTTGAATCCCGCCTCGCCGATGAGATGGCTGTCTTAAAGCAAAAAGCAGACCAACTGGAGGCGGCGCACCGCGTTGATGTGACAAGATTCACCTCATGGGGCGAGGTGAATGCGTATAAAGCAAACATCCATAACGCTGAACTCGCCTATGATGCACAACTGTCTGTAGTAGACGGAATCAAGGCAAAACTTGAACACCTCCCCTCTGGTGTCATTGCTGCAAGAAAAGATCTCTCTGTCACCGCAGATACCATTCGCAATTCAGGGAGCGCCCATCTTTATGCAGGGCAGGATATGGATCTTTCTGCCACGGAGGGACTTACGAATCGCGGCGCACGCATCGAGGCACAGGGCAGCATTCGTATTACTGCACCTGTGACGAAGAATGAGAATGCCGCCTTTTCTGCAAAGCGCGTCATCACCGAGACAAGAAACAATCCAACAAAACTTCGGATTGACGAATACGGTCACACCGAACGAGGTCAGGCATTTCCCGAATGGGAGTTTCGAGAGATTAACAGCGGATACGGTGCATATCACAGTTATGTCGCTCCGAAAGAGCTTCTGGAACCTGCAGAATATAAACCGATGGAACAGATTTCAGAGGAAGAACGTGCCGCCGGCGAGAAGCCCATTCCCGAGGAGCTGATCGGCACCATGACTCCGACTTATGCCTACGACGATCCGATCTTCAAGCAGTTCGGCATCACCTCCATGAACACGGAACGATCGGCAGCAGATGATCCCGCACGCGCTGCATGGGACACACAGTACAAAGGAATCCTCGCACAGCTCAACGAAAAGATCACGGCATATAATGCAGAGGCAAAGGCGTATAATCAAAAAATCGGTACTGCAGCAGGACAGAAAATCATTTACTTCAGCGTCATCCGCAGTCATTCGCTCATCTCAAGGGAAAGCGTTACCTCTACCTTGCCCGGCAGCATTCTAGCAGGTGGCAATATCCTCCTAAACAGTGCTGTAGAAAACGATGACAGCAATATTGTTGCGGGTGGTGCACTGCAAGCAACAGGTGCGCTCAAAGCAGATGCCGCAAAACAGCAGGAACTTACTGTCACCTTTGGAACGACGCAGGCTAGTTATACCGAAAGAAGGAACTGGCTCCATAAAGGAAAAGTACGGAAATATCACGGCATAGTCTTTATGACGCCTAAAATCACAAAGAGCAACGCCTCTCCCATTGGGATTCAGACCTATGAGGGCGGAAGCGCCGTCCCCGTCGAGCAGACGGATATCACGAATGCACAGAGAGAGCGTATCCAAAACGCCCTCTCCCCCTTCGGACTTGCGCCCTCCGATACGGCACAGACAGGCGATGACGAACAGACCGAACGGCTCTTTGTCAGTTCCCTTTATCGCGTGCACCCGGAATCCACGGCAAACTACCTCATCGAGACCGATCCTGCTTTTACGAACAAAAGAAGCTTCCTCTCCTCCGACTATATGTACCGGCAGATGAAGTGGGATCAGGATAAGGTTCCCAAACGCATCGGCGACGGATTCTACGAACAGCAGCTTCTCGCAGACCAAATCCTAAAACAAACCGGCAAACGCCATCTTGACGGCTATACCGATGATGAAACCGCATTCAAGGCACTCATGGATGCGGGTATTTCCTATGCCAAGGAAATGAACATCGCCCCCGGTGTCACGCTCTCCAAAGAACAGGTCGCATCTCTCACCTCGGATATGGTCTGGCTTGAGGAGCGCGATGTCTATGTAAACGGCAAAAAGGAACGCGCCGTCTATCCTGTTCTCTACACCAAGAACACGAACGGTCTGAGGCTCACGGCGGACGGCAGTCTCATCTCGGCAAAGAACATCGCCATCGAGACCAAGGACGCACTCAAGAATGCAGGGACTCTCTATGGTGAGAATATCCTTGCCCATGCGGGAGATATTGAAAACACCGGACTGATTCGCGGACAGAAGATCGGACTGAAGTCTGAGCGGGATATCCGTGTGCAGGGTTCTGTCATTGGCGATAAAGCCGTTGTCCTTGAAGCAGCGAATAATATTGATGTAAGCAGCACGACCGAGCGTCTTGCCCATCAGGATGTTCTGAATACGACCGCCGGGATCGCCGTCAAGGGCGATGAGGGCGTTCTTGTTGTGAGTGCAGGGAAGAATGCGGCACTTGCAGGAGCGACGCTTGAGGCACTCGGCAAAAATGGCAGTATCCTTCTCTCTGCAGGTGAAAACATCTCGCTTGATACCAAGAAACTCCAGAGCGAGAAGGATATGACGGCAGATGCCGCAAACTATCTTCGTACAAAGCGCGGTACGGAACTCGGCACAGAGATTCGCGCGGACGGGAACATCTCAATTGCCGCAGGAAACGACCTCACGGCACGCGCGGCAGATGTTGCGAGCAAAAATGGTACAACCTCCCTCTCCGCCGGAAACGATATATCCCTCACGGCAGGACGAGAGACATCCGAGGATCACTACGGCATTCGGTACAAAGAGAGCGATCTTCTATCGACAAAAACCACGACCATCCGCATTGACACGGAGTCAGATACCGCACGCACGACGAATATTACGGGGCAGAATGTCAACATCGCGGTAAAACGTGACGCAACCTTTACGGCAGCGAATATTGCTGCGGACAGCGATGTAAACATCGCCGCCGGACGGAATTTCTCTGCCCTCTCGGCAGAGAACTATTCGCATACGGAAAACTACAAAGAGGTCAAGAAGTCCGGCATCTTCGGTTCTGGCGGTGGACTCGGCTTCACCATTGGAACACAGCAGACAAAGACCACACGTGACAGCGATGCCATTACCCAGCAGGGGACGAATATCGCGGCACTTGGTGGAAATGTTGCCATCTCTGCCGGGGAGAAGGCACATATCTCATCGAGCAATATCCTCGCGGACAAAGATGCAACCATCACAGCGAAGGAAACGAGCATCGATGGCAAGTATAACATCTACCGCGAGAGCATCACGCAGGAAAGCAAGACGACAGGTCTTACTGTCAGTTTCAGCCACGGACTCCTCGATCTTGGTCAATCGCTCTATGCACCGATCAGCCGCATCGGCGAGGTGCAGGACGACCGACTCAAAGCCGTATATGCCTACCAGACGGGACGGATGATTCACGACGCGTTCAAGAAAAACCCGCTGACAAACGCAACATTCTCCCTCAATGTCAGCTTTGGTACGAGTAAATCCTACAGCCGCATGGAGAATACGACCCACGAATACGCAGGAAGCCGTATCGCGTCGGGCGGGAATACCAATGTCACCGCAGGAGAGCGTGATCTGACCGTCACGGGTAGTGCCATCACAGGACGTGATGTATCTCTTACGGCAAAGAGCAACGTGCGTCTTGAAGCGGGTGAAAATACAAGCATCACCACAACGGAGAACAAATTCAGCTCTGCAAGCATCGGCGCCTCCTTTACCCCGCAGGGACTGTCGAACATCAGCATCAACGCGAACAAAGCCAACGGGAACAGTAAAGAATCTCTTACCGCCTACTCCCCTGCCCTCGTTTCCGCAGAGAACAATCTCAGCCTCACATCCGGCAAAGACATGGACATCATCGGGAGCAAGACACAGGGAGAGAAGATCACCGCAAAGGTCGGCGGGAATCTGAACATCGAAACCTTGCAGGAGAAGGAGACCTACGAGGAACAAAACTCTTCTACCGGCTTTGGTTTCTCGTGGAACGTCAACTTCTTTGATAAAACCACCGATAAACTTGTTGCGCCAGGTTCTAAAAATGCCTATCGCAAATTTTCTATGCCCAACATCGGAGGTTCCTTTAGTAAAGGAAATGTTGACTCCCACTATCGCAGTGCACGCGATCAGGCAGGATTCTTCGCAGGAAGCAAAGGCTTTGATATCTACGTAGAAAAGAATACCGATCTAAAGGGTGGACTGATCGCGAGCAACGCAACTCCCGACAAGAACCATCTCTCAACGGGTACACTCTCCTTTAGCGATCTCAAAAACGAAGCCGATTACAGTGCAAAGAGCATCGGGGCATCCTACCACAAATACGGCAACTTTGAGAACATGTCGAAGGATGAGCAGGACAAAGTCTACAACACCAAAGGACTTGCGCCGAACCTCTCCATGCCCGTCAAGGGGGATGCAAGCAGCACAACGAGGTCTGCCGTTGCCGCAGGAACTATCGATATCCGCGAAAATCCAACTCAGGATATCTCTGCCCTTAGCCGTGACACGGTAAACTCGCTAAACGAACTCGGTAAAATCTTCGACAAGGCGAAAATCGAGGAACGGCAGGAGCTTGCCGCCGTATTCGGTGAGGAGGCATTCCGTCTCTTACACAACATGAAGGATGACGGCAGCGGACGCAAGATTGCCGCGCATGCCATCATCGGCGGAATCATGAGCCAGATCACAGGAGCCGGCTTTGCTTCGGGTGCCATCGGTGCAGGACTCAACGAAGCACTCATCAAGAGCCTGAAGGGACTAGACCCGGGCACAGCACAAATCGTCAGTGCCGTTATCGGCGCAGCTGCGGCGAAAGTCGCGGGTGGGAATGCACAGGCAGGTGCGAGTGCGGCGGCGGCAGGAACGAAGTGGAACAAATATGAAAAGTTGCCGAGAATCAAAGAGCAACTTGAACATCTTCCTGAACAGGAGATTTATCAGTCTTTAAGAGATGGAGACTATATTCTTCTTTACGATTTTGAAGAAAACAGATACAGCGTCTGCATTGCGGTGAATAATAAGGGCGAGGCTTGGGATATCCCTCTTGGAGATCATGGTTATAAAGTCAAAATACCTGAATCAGGTGATGTACCTTATACTGTTTATGATGGAAATGTAACTGGTGCACAACAAGATGATATGTTTCGAGACAGAAAATATATCGGTAAACTTATACCAGCAACAGGAGAATCTGTCCCATTAAAGGAACAAAAGGATCAAACAAACTCTTTCAAGGAGTTTGCTGCTGTTGCACATGAAGGATTGGATTTGGCAGGATATGTTCCCGGTTTTGGTTCTGCAGCGGGAGCAGCAGAAACGGTCCTATATCTTGCAGAGGGAAATTATAGCACTGCGATACTATCTACCGCAACAATCATTCCCGGAGCAAAATATATTAAAGCTGCAAAGAAGCTTGCTGATGTGCCAGGAGTTTCCCGCCTCATAAGGACCGAAAAGAATGTTCCAGTGCGTTTGCCGGCAGGAAAACCGGCCTCTTCTTCTATACCGCTGGAAGATCTTGGAAGGATAAAGCCTGGCTCAAAAGACATATACATGCCGGATGGCAAGTCTCTACGCCCCAATATTCAATATAAGGCGGGAGAATTCGAGTATTTGTATAAGACCGATGAGGCAGGGCGTCTCAGCCAATTCAAGACAGACAATCTTCAGCTTACTGAACGTGATAAGAGGCTCAGGCACAACCCGAATACTCCTGGCAAACAAGAAGGAGACCAAGCAGCTCATCTTGCGGCAGATCGTTTCGGAGGTTCACCAGAGCTCGCGAATCTGGTATCTCAGAGTTCACATGTAAATCTGAGCACGTACAAAAAACTAGAGAACGAGTGGGCAAAAGCTATTAAGGAGGGAAAGAACGTACAAGTTGAAGTAAATGTGATATATGAAGGGGCTAGCAAAAGGTCAGCAAAATTCGTTATTGTACACACGATAGAAGGTAAAGATTCTGTAAAAACAACGATTTTAAATAAATGACAATTAAAGGAGACAGATTATGAAAAACGATTTTGAGGAGAAGTTTACAGAATATCAAGCAGATATGGTATCTATATGTCTTGAGTATGTTGATTGGCGTGCAGATGCTATATATATATACTGCTCATATGAAAGTAATACGATTTATGGTGATTGTTTTTTTGAAATTACTAAAAAAGTTGTAAAGAAGCACCAACTTAATGATATCAAAGGAAAGGAGAAAGGCTTTGAATATGATGTATCTGAAGAGCGACAAAGAGGTCTATTGGATATTATTTCTGAGGACATAGAAAAAATTTATACACTTTGCATGAAATATGGAAAAGACATGCCGACAGAAATGAAACTGGTATATGATGTAAAAAAGAATAGCCTCAAAGCAGACTACTGCTATGAGAATCTATGGACAGATTCTGAAACAAAATTAGGATTACATATTTGCGAAGAATGGTTTGAGGAGGTCAAGAAAAAAGAGGAAGGTTGAGTTAGCGATCTCAAAAATGAAGCCGATTACAGTGCAAAGAGCATCGGGGCATCCTACCACAAATACGGCAACTTTGAGAACATGTCGAAGGATGAGCAGGACAAAGTCTACAACACCAAAGGACTTGCGCCGAACCTCTCCATGCCCGTCAAGGGGGATGCAAGCAGCACAACGAAATCTGCCGTTGCCGCAGGAACAATCGACATCCGTGAGAATCCGGCACAGGACATCTCTGCCCTCAGCCGTGACACAACAAACGCACTGAACGAACTCGGTAAAATCTTTGACAAGGCAAAAATCGAAGAACAGCAGGAACTTGCCGCCGTATTCGGTGAGGAGGCATTCCGTCTCTTGCACAACATGAAGGACGACGGCAGCGGGCGCAAGATTGCCGCACATGCCGCTATCGCTGGTCTGATAACTCAAATCACGGGCAACGGCTTTGTTTCGGGTGCCGCCGGCGCGGGACTCAACGAGGCGGTCATCAATAACCTCAAAGGGCTTGATCCTGGTCTCGCCCAGGCGATTAGTGGTCTGCTTGGCGCTGCCGCCGCAAAAGTTGCCAGCGGGAATGCAATGGCAGGAGCATCTGCGGCGATTAGCGGGACGAAGTGGAATCTGCTGAGTAAAACCGATTATGATGAAATGACCCGTCTCCTGGATAATGCCAAGACCGATGCAGAACGACAAGCAATTAAAGAAGAGTATGAGAAAAAAGATAAAGAACAGGAGGAAGAGGAGGCGGCAAAAAGAGCCGAATTAACTCGTGTAGGAACGATTCCTGAATCGAGAATTGTTGATATTCTTAACAAAAAATATTCAGGTTATGTCTCCCTTCAGGATGGTATTCCTGTTTATCGAACACCTTCTGTGACAGTATCATCATTACATACTGTATTTGATCTAGCAGGCTTCTTCGGTCCTATCGGATCTTTTGCTGCTGGTGCAGATGCTGCCTTATTCTATTTGGAAGGAGACCATGAAGCTGCTGGGTGGGCAGCGACATCAGCCATCCCCTTCATGAAACTTGAAAAAGGTGCTGTGGCTATATTTAAGAGAGTACAACCTACGCTTTCACAGATTGAAAAAATCGCAAAAGAAAGAGTTCTATTAACATCAGCAGGAAAATTCAAGGAACAAGAATTAGAAAATGGGTATCTCACCTATATTGCCAGAAAAGATAAGCAAGGAAAGCCTCCACGTGATCGTATCGACTGGAAGGAGGCACATGATTACTGGTTATATGATTCTCCGATGGCACGGGGAAATACCTTTAATGAAACGGCAAGAGACAACAAATGGTATCTGTATAATGAAGTCCATTTGGAAAATGGAAAGCGTTTAGATTCCTACGATCCTGTGAAAGGAGAGATTGTATCTCGAAAAGCAACAGATCTGGAGATGATAGACGTGAAAACCTTTGAACAGTATCTAAAGGAGTTGAGGGATAAATATCCAGCTGGCACAAAGATACGTTCAGATAAATATCAAGAAATTGATGGACAACATTTGCAGGGAAAACAAATCCTAGAAATTCCTGCATCCAATCAAACTTTTGAAAAAATTGATGAGTACAAAGCGATAGCCAAGCGCTATGACGTTGAGATCCGCTTTAGGGAGGAATAACTCATGGACAACCAGATGGTAGAAGTATTAAACAGTATTCGCTTTGCAGAGAGATATCAAGCTCTCCGCACACAGTATTCTTTTGATTCAAAAGAGCGCTTCAAAAACTATGATAACCAGTATGTCTTGGAGATGCTTCAAGAGATAGGTTATACATCTGTAAAATATCGGAAAAGAGAGGATTTTTTTCAAGCAAAAAAGAAGAGCAACATATACGAATTTAGATATCATATATGTATAAAGTATGGTATTGCCGAATTGATGTGGTATGCTATGAAGGATAATAAATATTATGAAGGGGGTACTTTCCCAAATTTAGAATATGAACTGCTGAATTTAGAAAATGGAAATCGTTTGCCAAATTTCCGCAACTACGAGGATCTCCATGGAATTCTCACAACAGCATTTCAGATGTTCGAAGATATGACAACTGAGTTTTTGAAAGTATATGGTGATTCTACTTGATGCAACTCAACCGCCCCTCAACCTTCCTCCTCATCCCCATCCTCTCCCTCTTTGCCGTCCCAGCTATCGCTGCCCCTGCACAGCAAGAGCAGCTCGATCAGTCACGTACGCAGGAGGCAGAGCGGCAGGAGCGGCTTGGTGAGGAGCGCGTGGAGACGATTGTCGCCCCTCCACCCTCTACTGATCTTCCCGCAGATGAGAGCGTTCGATTCCACATCTCTCAGATCACGATTGAGAACCAAGTGGAGCGATTCCGCTTTCTCGAACGCACCACTCGTCCCTACAAGGATAAGGAGCTGTCTCTCAGCGACATCAACAAGCTCATCAATGCGATGAATCAGTCCCTCATGGCTCGTGGGTTCTCTACGAGCCGTATTGTTGTGCCGGAACAGAATCTCTCATCGGGAGAACTGCGTCTCGTTCTGCAGATCGGCTACATCAACGCCGTTCGTTTTGACGAGGGCAGTGATGCCCTCTACTGGAAGAATCTCTTTCCCTTCCACGAAGGAGATATTCTGAATGTACGCGACATCGAGCAGGGCATCGAACAGGCAAAACGTCTCCCCTCACAGGATATCTCCGTCAAGCTCCTCCCCTCGGATCAGCCACAGAGGACGGATGTCGTTCTCACGGTAAAACGTGGAAAGAATTTCTACGGTACGATCTCCGTGGATGACTCGGGGCTTGAGGATACGGGAAAGCTCCAATGGTATACCTCCATCGGCATCGACCAGCCCTTTCACAAGAACGATATGCTCCGCATCGGTATGAACCTCGACGGTGCACAGGACGGCTATGAGAAGGGAACGCGCGGGCATAACATCAGTTATACCTATCCCTATGGACGGCATACATTCTCGTTTTCCTATCAGCGTTCCAAATATCATCAGACGGTAGAGAGTATTCCCTATAACTTCATCAGTGCAGGAGATTCCAATATTTCTACACTGTCATGGGACTATGTACTGCATCGCTCGGCTGCGATGAAGACGAGCATGGACATTCGTCTGCGGAAACGGAACTCACACAGCTTCTTGAATGATGTCGAGCTGCCCATTCAAGCGATGCACCAGACCTCGATGGAGGTCGGTTTTGCTGAGAGGCTCTATCTGCAGCGCAATACGCTCTATTTCCGTCTGGCGCACAGGTTCGGTCTCGGATGGATGGGTGCGCAGGAAGAAAAGGCTTTTGCCGATGCGCCAAAGACACTCTATCGAATGTGGCTGCTCGATGTGGACTTTGTGCATCCATTTGAGTTCAGTCATCGCCCCGCAACATTTACAACATCCTTTTACGGGCAGTATACGATGGATGGGATGCGGCTCTACGGAGTAGATATGATCAGCATGGGCAATCGCTATACGGTGCGCGGCTTCGACGGTGAGGTCACGCTGATGGGGACAAACGGATGGTATCTGCGGAACGAGTTCGCGACACGGTTTCCGAAACAAAAGGCGGAACTCTACCTCGGGTTTGATGTCGGTGCGGTCTACGGGTATGGAGCCGATCTCTATAACGGACATACGATGATGGGCGCAGCAATCGGACTCCGTGGCTCGATTGATACGGTCTCCTATGATGTCTTTGCGGCGATGCCCATAAGAAAACCCGAGGGATTCCATACATCGGATGTGACGAGCGGATTCTCCCTCGGGGTAAAGTTCTAAATAAGTCTGATAGAGGGGCATCGCCCCTCTTTTTTTATGCCATCAATATAAATTCGATACTTTTCTCCCATTAGGGGTGTCAAAATCCGAACTCGTAAAAATGCCCGCGAAACCAGTTCCCGTATAGCTTCCTAAACTCTCACATTTTTTCTTTTGAGAGTGTCTCAGGGGTGTCAAACGGTTTGACCCCCCTGCCAGTAAGTCGAGCTTTCATCAAACGAAAAATCAGTGAACATCGTCAAAAAACAAAGCGCCTCCAGAGCAGAAAACCTCTGAAAGCCCTCGCAAACTAGGGATTCACGCCGCATAGGAGCAATTACCTTTGTATCATTTTCACGCATAAAACATCCCCCTGCACGGTTACTTTGATACGCTGACATTTTTCCTTTGAACCCTTACATTTTTCCTGTACTCTGACATTTTTCAGGGTGTCAAAATAAAAAAAGCGGGAGTCGGTTTCTCTCACCGATTCCCGCTCATCGTCTATCTGTCCAGTTTTATCTCGCTGCCGTCCTTGAATGTGACCGTCACTTTTGCCTTATCATGCACGGTGATGAAATCCACCATGGAGAGCCAGAGGTCGTCATCGAACTCGGCAATCAAATCCAGGCCGCTCAATTTTCGCAGGAATAGGGAAACTTGTTCGCCCCGCGCCGTTCGATCGTTGATTTGCTCGATGGTTGCATCATGCCGCTTCTTTGCTTTTTCGTACCTCGCTACGAGGTTCTGATATCGTTCTTCGTACTCCGTCTGGTCTTGAGCGATGCGGGCGTTTTCCTTAATGCAGTCCTCCACCAGTCTTGCCGTGACATTCAGTTCATTTTCCAGTGCCCTGCGCTCCTCGACAAGTGCCGTGGTGGAGAACAGCTTTTCCCGCATCATTTCGTAGGTAGAGATAATCTCCTCTTTTTCGGCAAGCAGCAGATTGACGGCACGAACGAACAGTTCCTTGATTTCGTCCTCTGTAAAATGCGGCGTGCTGCATTTCGTGCCGCGAAACTTGTGATTGCATTGCCAAATAACCCGTTTGTACTTATCCGTGGAGTGCCACGTTTTCGAGCCGTACCAAGAACCACAGTCGCCGCATCTAAGTTTACTTGAGAAAATGCTGACAGAGCTGATTCTGTCCCTCCCCCGCTTGCGCCCCTCCATCATCCGCTGCACCATGTCGTAAACATCCGGGTCGATGATTGGCGCGTGACTGTGCTCCACATAGTAACTCGGGACTTGCCCGGTGTTCTTGACGGTTTTCTTGGTCAGAAAATCTGGGGTAAATGTCTTTTGGAGAAGTGCCCGCCCACAGTATTTCTCGTTACGAAGGATGCTGCTCACGGTACTGTCACTCCACCGGGTTTTTCCACTGGGCGTTTTGATGCCTTCCTCGGTCAGCACTTTCGCTATGCCGTAAGGAGACATACCCTTGATGTAGAGCGCATAAATCCTGCGGATCACCTTTGCCTCTTCCTCGTTGATGACAAGCGTTCCATCCTCACCCTTGTCATAACCGAGAAAATGGCTATAGCCGAGGCTGAATTTCCCGTCCGTCATTTTCTTGCGAATGCCCCAATTCACATTCTCTGAGATGGAGCGGGATTCCTCCTGACTGAGGCTCGCCAAAATGGTCAAGAGCATTTCCACTTTGGGATCAAATGTTTTAAGGTTCTCTTTCTCGAACCAGACCTCCACACCATGCTCTTTCAGTTTTCGTATGGTTGTGAGGCTGTCCACGGTGTTTCTCGCAAAGCGCGACACAGATTTCGTGAGAATCAGTTGGATTTTGCCGTCCAGGGCATCCTGCACCATCGCCTTGAACGCCTCGCGCTTCCGGGTATTGCAGCCGCTGATTCCTTCATCGGCGTATACCTTGACGAACGCCCAATCTGCACGGCTCTTGATGTACCGCTCGTAATAATCGCATTGGGCGGCATAGCTGCTCTGCTGCTCCTCCTCATCCGTAGAAACCCGCGCATACGCCGCAACTTTACGCTTTTCTGTGGCAGATAAGGGCTGCGCCGAGAATTTATTGACGCTGGCGGGGATGACCGTTACGCTTCTCATTGTCTATTCGCCTCCTTGTGGCAATGCGCTGTTCCTGCTTTTTCAGTTCAACCGTCCGCCGCTTTTGGACGGTATCGAACAGTTCTTTGCTGACAATCGGTGCGTGGTCATTCTCGATAACCTCATCCACACCGCTTTCCGTAAACTGTCCCTTGATGGTTCGATTGCCGATGTAGAAATCGCTGTCGAGAACGGTTGTTACCACACGGCGGGAAAATCTGCCCCGAATGCTCTGATAGCCCTTGGATTCGAGTTCACGCGAAATGTCGGAGATGTTCCATCCCTCGGCATAGTATTGATACACCAACTGCACGGCTTCTGCCTCTTTTGGAACAATCACATAACCGTTTTGGCTCCATGTGTAGCCGAAGGGCTTTCTGTGCGGGTCGGTGTATTTCTTCTCGTCCTGACTGAAATAATGGATGCGGGCGGTTTTCACCGTGCCATCATAAAAATGGAAGACGAGACTGTCCGTATCGGTGGTGAGAATCTTCTCCACGGTCTTGGCAAACACATCCTCATCAAATTCGGATAACCCCAGAACCTCACGACACGCCTCCCACAGCCGATACCCACGGATGTTCCTTGCATCGCACATTCGCTTGTGAATTTTGCCGTAGCAAAACCAATGCTCCTGCAAGCCGTCATGCCTGTTGGTTTTGGTCACGCCCTTGACGAAATGTGCGCCACATTTGCTGCAGATGATTTTTGCCGAGAAACAGCTCGGCTTTACAATGCGATGTGCCGCCGGATTGAACTCGTAGCTCGCCCTGATTTTCTCCTGCACCTTCTCAAACGTAGCACGGTCAATGATGGCAGGATGATTGTCCTTGATGTAATAGCGCGGCAGCTGACCCTTGTTCTCGATGATTCTGTGCGTCCGAGGATTTTCCGTAATATAGCGTTGCAGGAGAACGTCCCCGACATAGACCATGTTCTGCAAAACATAGCGGATAAAGAACATGGAGCAGGCGTACCCGTGGCTCTCTAGCCAGCGGGAAGTCTGCCGAAGGGGTACGTCCCTCAGGAAATTATCATAGATCACCCGTATGGCATTTGCCTCTTCCTCGCAGATAACGAAGGATTTTCCGTCCCATCGGTAGCCATAAGCTGCCGTGTGCCATTGCTTCCCTCGCTCGAATTTCTTCCGAATCGCCCATTTGGCATTCTCGGACTGACTGCGGCTTTCCTCTTCTGCAAAGCCTGCCAAAATGCTGAGTAAAAGTTCACCGTCAGACGAGAGGGTATGTATATTCTCTTTCTCGAACCGCACTTCTACGCCGATGGATTTTAGATGGCGCACGGTTTCCAATAGATCAACCGTGCTGCGGGCAAACCGCGAAATGCTCTTGCAGAGAACAATGTCTATTTTCCCGGCATTGCAGTCGTCGATGAGGCGCTGAAATTCTGCTCTGCGTCGGATGTCGCCGCCGGAGATGCCGCTGTCGGCATAAACGCCGGCATAGATCCATTCGGGATTGCTTTGGATACGTTCACTGAAGTAGCTAACCTGCGCCGAAAGCGAATGGTTCAGTCTGTCCGATTCCATCGAGATGCGGGCATACGCCGCCACGCGTTTCCTCGGCTTCAAAGCGACGACAGGTTCTATTTTTCTTACCTTAGCCACTCTATCCACCTCCTTCCCATCCTATATATTGCTCTGTGAGGCGGATTTATCAAGCATTTTCCGATAAAAGACGGCCAAGATACGGCTGATATTTTGCAAGGAGCATGGTGTCGATTTCAGCGTACTCATCCGCCGTGATGAGGCCTTGCTCCCGCATGGTTTATTGCCTTTGTCACGATTCTTGTTCCACCACTTCTCCCGACATTCTGACGAGCAGAACTTCCGCTGTTTTCTCTTCGGCATCTGCATCAGCGGCTTGCCGCAAGCAAGGCACACGCCAGATGAGGAATTGCCCGTCAATTCGTTGTTGCGGCAAAAGGACTTCACCGTGTTTACGGATATGCCGACCGTCCACCAGAAATCCACGATGTGATATGGTCAACGGTTCTTGACAAGCGCATCAAATTCGTTTCGCCGTTTCGGTTGACAACGGCGGGAAAATTAGATAAATTATAATCAAAGTATAGGAATCACCGATAAATTCATCTCCCCATCTTCACACATCTACACTGTCCTCTCGTCGTCGACAAATCCTCGACGTAGCACTGCTACGCCTGCAGGTTTTCTCCTTGCTGAGCCGTCCAAGAGCCAAGTCCGAAGGACGCAGGCGATTGGGCAACGGCACGTATGCGAAAACGTCCCAAGAATCGAAGTGCAAAGCGCACCGCATGATTGGCTGACGTTGAGCGCTGCAGGAACAGCGCATCTGTGCAAATCTGGGCAACTTCATTTTATCAGCGTTTCCTATAGTAACAAGAACCCTGTCTACAATGATAGGAGGCGACCACGAGGTTGAAGAACATGAGCAAGAAGCAGCGGCTGATGATCTCGGTGGCGTTGGCCTTGGGGACGATTTTTCCTTCTTTGGGCGGCGTGGTTCATGCGGAGGAAAGCTCCCAATACAAGAACGCCGCCTTCGATGAAGCGACGGGAGTAAAAGACAGCGATAATAATCTCTATGCCGGTCGGTCAACGGTTGGCAACTCCACCGTCCACAACAGCCTCACTGTCAATAGCGGCTCCTTCCGGGATGTATTCGGCGGCAAGACGGAAGGAAGCGGCACGGAAGCGACTGACAAGAACGAGAGCCGGGAGAACCATGTCACCTTGAACGGCGGTAAGATGAAAAGAAACGTATTCGGCGGCTACACGGATAAGGGCAAAGCCAAACAAAATATCGTTACCATGACGGGCGGTGAAGTGGGCTGGACCGTCTTTGGCGGCTATGTGGATAAAATCGGAGAGGCTCAAAACAACCAGGTGAGCGTGACAGGCGGCAGCACATGCAATCTCTTCGGCGGCCATGTAGAGTTCGGCAACGCCGACGGCAATATCGTCAACCTTAACAACGGCACGGTCAAGGAACAACTCTTCGGGGGATTTGTGTTTGATGGAAACGCCAATAAAAACACAGTGACCGTGGCGGGGGGAAGCGTAGGCGACGCTGTCTATGGTGGCTACGCGCATGGGAGCGGCAATGCCGATAAGAATACGGTGACCGTGACAGGCGGCACGGTGAAGGATGTCTACGGAGGTCTATCAAAGAGCGGCAGTGCCTCGGAGAACACCGTGGATTTGGGCGCGGTGACCGTCATCGGCGATGTCATCGGCGGCAGCGTGAAAAACGAAACGGGCAACACCAACAAAAACATCATCCATCTGAGAGGTACCGCTGTGAAGGGAGCCGTCATCGGCGGCAGTGCGAAAAACGGTACCGACAATACCCTCATCGTCCACTCTCACGCCAAAGGCGCTTCCATCGGCTCCCTCCAAGGCTTCCAAAACGTCCACTTCTACATCGAAAATGATGCCGTGAGCGCGTCCTCGCCCATGTTGACGATCCAAAGCAGTGCTGATCTCATCGGCAAAGGCATCGGTGTCAAACTGGACGGCGGCGCGAAACTCCTACACGTCGGCGACACCGTCCGCCTCCTCCAAACGACGGGCGACCTCACTACCGACGCCGTCATCGACAACCAACGCAAAGGTCAACACGGCAGCTCCTTCAAGTACGAATTTAAAATCACCAAGGCCGCCGATGACAGCAAAGCGCTCATCGCCACCGTCACTAACGCTGAAATGGATCCTTCCACCACGAAATCCTACGTCGAAACCCGCGCCGCGCTGACAGATCTGGTGAACCGCGCTGGCGACGCCATGGCGGGCGAACACCTTGCCGCCGCGAAGAAGGCTGCGTCCAGCGGCCAAGGCGGAGCGGAAATGGATCGCTATCAAGTCTGGGCGGGCATGGGCGGTAGCACCATGCGAGTGGAATCCGGCTCCCACGTTGACACGAAAGGCTGGAGCATCGGACTTGGCTGGGCGCGCCGAGATGCCGGAAAAGCCGATGACGTCCTCTTTAGCCCCTTCGTCGAATACGGGCGTGGCACCTACGATTCCTACTTAGACGACGGCACCCACGGCAGCGGTGCCATGATCTACTTGGGTCTGGGGCTTTTGGTGCGGACGGAAACGAAGACCGGTCTGTGGTACGAAGGCTCGATTCGGGGCGGGCGCTCCACCAGCGACTACAACGGCAACACGGCATCCTATGACGGATCGAACCTCTACTACGCAGCGCACCTTGGCATAGGCAAAGAGATAAAACGCAAGGAACACGCCGCTTTCTCGCCGTATCTTCGCTACTTCTACTCTCACCAAAACAGCCTGACCTCGACGCTTACGAGCGGCGAAGTCTACGACTTCGGCAGCGTGGACTCCCATCGCGTTCGCGTGGGCTTCCGGTACACCCATACGGTGAGCGACGCCAATGAATTCTATGCGGGGATTGCCTACGAATACGAATTTGGCGGAGAAGCATCCGCCTCCTACCAAGGGAACAGCACGCCCAGCCCGAGCCTCAAAGGCGCGAGCGGTATGTTGGATCTTGGCCATCGTTTCACGCCCAAGGGAGAACGCCTCACCTATGACATCCACCTCACCGGCTGGCAGGGCATTCGCCGCGGCTTCTCCGGCGGTGCGCAAGTGACATGGGCGTTCTAAGGAAACACTGATAAAATGAAGTTGCCCGGATTTCCCCAGATGCGCTGTGCCGATCTAGGATTTGTCGACGACGAGAGGACAGTGTAGATGTGTGAAGATAGGCGGCTGAATGATGGTGGTTGGCTGGAGCAGAAAGATTCGCCGATCAAAAGCGGACGTTCCGATCCCATAGATCGGAAGGAGAAAACCTTTAGGGAAACACTGATGCATTGGAGGTACGACTTATCATGAAGCGACATATCCGTAAAAAACAGGCGCTGGCTCTCTTTTGCCTCTGCGTCTTCGCAGGCCATTCAGGCACAGCCGCCGCTTCCAGCGACTACACGACGGCAAACAACGTCTTTCATCTTCATTTTTTGGATGAAGGTGAGCCGGATCCCACCGGCGAAGGTGAAACCTCCACCTATACGTTGTCCGCGTTTCAAAAGCAGATCATCGCCTTGGCCGCAGAGCGATGGAGCTATATCCTGCGCGACGGGAAAAGGCTGCCGCTGCACATCCTTGTCGGCACCGAGGATGCTCGCAACGCTTTCGGCGGCACGTTTATTTCCAACGATCTGCCCCGCGAGGACGGGATATATCCTACACGCTCGTACACCATGCTGATGACGGAAACCCCTTCTTCCCAAAAGTATGGGGGATTTATGGTCATCGGCAAGGGGATGTTCCCCCCGACAGCCCCAGAGACGGATCCTTGGACGCCGCTGCCACAGGAAGACGATGCCGCCTTTCATCCTGCCACGTTCCATGAATTTGGACATGTGATGGGAATGGTAGGTTTTTTTGAGACGACGCCTCCTCACTTTCCCTCCGACCTTTTCACCTTCCAGAGATTTCTCTACGATCACCGAGGCGTTCGCGCCAAGCCGAATCTTGCCATAAAAACAGACAATTACCAGCCGGACAGCGATGAATATTTCGACCTTCCGGGCTTTTTCGGCAATCTCGACGGACGTCAGCGTCTGCCGTATTTCTATGGGCCTGAAGTCGCCCGGGTATTGGCGGGGCAGCAGCTGGAAGCATACGATGCTCACGGATACCCCATCGGGCAAAGGGTTCCGGGGGGTTCCGCTCAATGGCAACGAGGGAGAGCCGGGTGACCAGGACGACTTAAGTCAGATACCGCACAGCGAACTGCGAAATTCCTTGATGAGCCATCAGCGGTGGCGTAATTACAATACGTTCATGGAGCTTGAGCTGGCCATCTTCCAAGATCTCGGCTACTCCATCGACCGGCGGGATTTCTTCGGACGCTCCATCTACGGCGATGATCAGGAGGTTTACAACACCGCGCCCTACGCGGCGCGGACTGCCGACCATACCGACTATATCCGTGGCGCATATAGCCGCACCCCCTGGGGGATGGGGCTGCACATTTACGGCAGCCGCAACCGCGTGACCCAGGCGGCGGATCTGCTGACCGAAGGAGCGGCAGCCGTCGGCATACGGGTGGACGGAGTGAAAAACGATGTCGATGTTGCGGGCGGCACGACGATACGCGCCGATGGAAAGAACGGCAACGGACTGCTCGTCGCTTACGGGCGCGATCACCGCCTGACGCTGCGCCCCGACAGCCGGGTGACGGCACTCGGGCACGGCGGCATCGGTGCAGCCTTCGATTTCGGTACGAATCTCATGGGAAAGAATGGAGGTGCGCGTGCATCCTACGCTGTATTTTCCAAAAATACAGAGTTAATACCTGCTGCTGTCGCTATGAACGGTCCCCTGGTGTCGGATTTTACGGTGCAGGGCACCATCGTCGGACGGCGGGCAGCCATCTACATGAGCGACAACGCTTATGTAAAGAACATCACCGTCGACACGGGGGCGCACATCGAGGGCGACATCATCAACAAATGGCAATATGACGATTCCGACATCAGCGATACGCGTATGCGGCGCCGTCTGGAGGGCGCTCCGCTCCCCATCACCACCTTGACCTTCGCCGGGCAGAATTTACGTTACAGCGGCAATATTGACGGCAGCAAAAATACGCGCCTCGTCATCTCCGGCGACCTTTCCTATGGCGGCGAAGCCAATGTCCTTTCTGCCGCCGTTGCGCCGGGAGGTGCGCTCTTTGGCGGTCATTACCGGTTGTATCCGGCACCGGATCATACCCTTTCCGTTTCGCTTGCAGGCGATCCACACACGCTGTCGGATGTGGGCGTATTCACCAATCGGGGGCTTCTTGCGCCCGTCGGAGAGTCGCTGACCATCGAGGGCGATCTCGTCAGCAGCGGCACGTTCGGTCTTGCTACCGGCGCGGACGGCAGCGCGGCGCATCCGATTGCTGTGCGCGGCACGGCAAATGTTGACGGCTCCGCCTTGACTGCCCTGCCCGGACAGGTCTATCGCCCCGATACATCCTATACGTTCCTGACCGCCACTGGGGGCGTGACGGGTGCGATGATCGGTGAGGGTGCGCCGTTCTCCGGCTTTCTCGGCATTTCCTCCTACCGGCGCAGCACTGATGCCTACCGTGCCACCTTCACGCCGGGCAATTATTTGGGCACTCTTGACAGCCGTCAGCAGATGGTCTTCCATAGCCTCGCTGCCCTTTGGCAGCACACCGATGCCGAAGGGCAAGAGCAGATCGGCCGTCTTTATTCCCTATCGGGGGATGCCGGGCGGCAAGCTCTCACCGCTCTTGCGGATGGCAGCAGTTCCGATGTGGCCGCAGCCGCCTTCGCCCGCCCCCTGGTGCGCGGTGCTTTGACGGCGCGGCAATCGTACCTTTCCCATGGGACGAGGATTCCCATTTCTTTGCGTCCCCTTCGCGATCAAGGCGGCTTTGGCTCACCGGGACTTGTCCTCCCCGTCGAGATGGCAGCCTCGTCGGGACTTTGGCTTCGCACCGGGCGCACGTGGAGCGAAATCGGCGGCACATCGGGGCAGGGCTACACCCTGTCCCTCGGCTATGATCGTCCCATCTCCCCACGCTGGATGCTGGGCGGCCTCTTTAGCTATGGCAGGGAACGCCTCTCTCGCGAGGCCGATAAATTCACCGTACGGGATCATCGCCTCGCGCTCTATGGCATCTACCGAAGCGGCCCTCATGACGGCTGGCTGACAATATCCGTCGGGCGGCAGGAAAATGACGGTCAGCGCGTTTTCTTTGCCCCTCTTTTTACCGCCGCCAACAGCAGGTATCACAGCACCACCATCGAGCTGGCGGGACGCTACAGCTATGATCTCGACGATGGACGAGAGGGCGTTTGGCACAACAAGCCCTTTGTTGCGGCGGATCTCATTCATTACCGCCAGAGCGGCTTTCGCGAAACTGGCGCCGGCGTTTGGAACCAATCGCTTGACAGTGCGCAAGCGACGTATAGCGACTTGCACCTCGGCTGGTCGTGGGAACGGGATTTTTCCGGCGACGGCTTTGTAACCTTCGATCTCGGTTGGAAGGGAATCCTCTCCGGTCATGCGCCTGGCGTTGCCGCTCATCTGTCCGCGGCTCCTGAATATTCCTTCCATCAGCAGCGTGCCGTCGACCGTGCCCGCTTCACCATGAATCTTTGCGGCAGCAAAGACATCGGTGGCGGCTGGCGCGTCAGCGGCGAAGCCGGATTGGAAAAAGGCGTCCATGACCATATCACATCTGCCATGATCAATTTGAACCGCGCATGGTAGGAGATTCATGCGATCATTACGAAGAATGTTGTGGTCAAACGTTTTTGTAAACTCTGTTTTAGAAGATTTTTTCGTAGGCAAGGCTTACAAAACATATGATACAAGGGGGAAGTTTGAGATGATGAAAGGTAAATCGTTAGCCAAGAGATTTCTTGGCTTGTCCGCGCTCTGTCTGTGCTTTTCGGTGCCGGCGGCCACTTTTGCTGCTGTGACAGGATCTGCGGATGTCCGTGTCTATGACGGGCGACTGGACAAATATGAAACGCTCAAGGTATACCATACGGATCGACAGCCCACGGTGCCGTACGTTTCTGCGGTGGAGTATCTGGGGAATCTCTATGATGCGGGCGAGATCGCGTTCCATGCGGACGAGGCGAACAGCGTTTTGACAGCAGTCCGTAATGGCATTGAGGTGACGTTCGACAGCCGTGAGGATACGTTGGTCTGCGCGGATTGGGATGCGTTTTTCGGCTCCTACGGGGCGAGGGCGCTGCCAAACGGCATTTTAGGGCCGCACGAGTTCAATGCACAGGCCGTATCGAGGAAGCACCCCTCCACGGAAACGGCAGCCCGCGGCTTTGCGATTGACCTAAAACGCTACGAGCAGGATATTGTCTGGCATGAGGACGATGTACTCCTGCCCTTTGCCGTTCTGCAGAATGTCTTCGCTACACCGATGCGGGCAAACAGGCTGTCCTTTAACGGCGACAGCTTCTACGATATCAGCGAACCAATGACAAAACACATCTACGGCTTTGAGCGTAATCCCCTGCTTCGGAAAAATGCCTATGCCGATGCCTATTACGCGGGCAGCTTTTCCAAGCGGAAGGACATTCCGGCAGATTATGCACGCTATGCCTATGGCACGAATTGCCTGCTGTTTGATATGTACTATGGGCATAAAGAAGAAAAGGGCATTAAGGATTTCGATAGCTACTTGGCGGAGAACGGCTTGAAGGAAGACTTGCTGTCTACCGACAGGAAAAAAAGCGATGAGGCGTTCCTGAGCCTCATCTACAAGCTCTTTGACAGCGGACATGACGATATCTTGCTGCGAACGGGGGTATTCCATACAGGATCGATCGCAGAGCTGCAGGAAGTATTCCAGATGTACGGGCCGAAGGGCACGCTCGATGCGTTGCAGCGTCTCGTCTATCGGCTGGATGACAAGGGAGTCGATTTCCTTTCAGGGGAGGTCGGTACCTATGCACAGTATGCAGCAGCCTGCGAGGATCTGCAACTCGATCCCATCCTGCTGCGCTATATTTTCCGTGGCGGCAGCAAAGAACCGGAGGCTTCCTGGCTGGCGGATGCGCAGGAACTTCTGAAAGTCAGAGGCACTGCGGATGAACAGATTGAAGTAGAGCCGGTCACGGGGGTGAGCCAGAGTAGGGAGCTCAGTTCTTTCATTCAGACCGTCAAACACATCGAAACACTCAAGCCGGAGGATTTCAGTGCGGCTCGGGTAGATATCATTGACGATACCGCGTTCATCTACTTTGAGAATTTCAACGAGTCAGGAAATGAAGCGAGCTTCTATTTCGCCCCCCCCTCCGAAGAGGTTTATGACAGCAGCACCTTTGGTCTTTTCTATGATGCGTTTGCACAAATCCAGCAGATGCCGCAGGTCAAACGGGTAGTCATTGACCTCTCGGCGAATGGCGGCGGCTCGGTGGGCGCCTTGACCGCCGTTCTGGGGTTTCTCGCGCCTGACGGTGAGGCGAATATCACCTATTATAATACGCTCAACCAAAACTACTGCTCGGAATGGTACCATGTGGATACGAACTTAGACGGACATTTCGATGGCAGAGATGGCTTCGGCGGGCAATATGCGTTTTATATCCTGACCAGCGGCTACTCGTATTCCTGCGCCAACGCGCTGCCGTTCTTCGCGCAGCAGGGCGGCTTGGCCAAGGTCATCGGCGAGCAGCCGGGCGGCGGTGATTGTCTGCTCCTCCCCTTTCAAGATACTTATGGACATGTCGCAAACATGTCCTCGAATCTGAAACTGGGGCGCATGAAGGGCGGAAGCTTTTGCAGCACGGAACATGCGGTCAAGGTTGATATTCCTTTTGGCGTCCAGGCCGACAAGCTGTACTTTAACTATGCCGCTATCGTGAAATTGCTGCATGAACGCGATGCGCTGTAATTTCTTCTATTTGCGCTTCAAACGCACTGTACTGGCTGCTCTGTTATGGCGATGCTCTCGCACACTGTAGCTGATTGCCCCGCAGGAGCGGCGTTCACTGCCGTAGCCGAAGAGGCAGACCGGTACTATTGTCGCACGATTCTATTTTACACCTGCCTCTGCCCTTTTACTAGGGCAGAGGCTCTTTTTGTAGCTCCTCGCTGTTTGGTATGGGCAGACGAAAAGGAACGAACGTTCCCTATATTCATGCAGTCTTCTACTAATGGACAAATTGTAGGGTTTGGATGTTGAGGTTCAGCTTGCCGCATCCTAGATAGATCATGGTCTTGAAATATTCATCATTCCTGAACCCTCGGGCGCGACGCTTGATGTTTTGTGTGATGCTGTTCATCCCTTCTGGAATGGCGTTCGTATAGGGGTGCTCGAAGTAGTGCAGGATCTCGTCCCAATGATTGCGGATCGTGCCGCAAAACTTCTTCATGGGTTCCAGCCTTGCGTGCATCATCCAGCTGCAGAGCTTTTTCAAACGCTGTTCCGCCTCGTCTCGATGGACGGACTGCTCGTAGATTTCCTGCAATTCGATGCGCATAGCACAGGCACGCGCTGTCTTTAAATGCTTCTTTTGGAGCGTTTCCTTTTTCTCTCGCTGTTTTTCCGTCAGATTGGCATCATTCTTCAACCACAGATACTTGGAGTTCTTCAATAAGACGTTCTCCTTGGCTTCCATTTTGCGAACCTTGTCCACGGCTTCGTTGGCATGTTTGATTACATGGAACTTGTCGATGATAGTCTGACTGTTCTCGAAGGATTCCTGAATCCCCTTGCGGAAACCGAGCGACATGTCGCAGGTGATGAGACCGACGCTTTCCGTATTGCCTCGGTGGGCTTCAAAGTCGGCAGCGAACCGCTGGACAGTTGTAGAATCCTTGCCATCAGTCACGAAGATGACTTTGCGCCGGGACAGGTCGGCGACGACCGTGATGTAGGTATGCCCCTTCTTGCCGGTTTCATCCATGCCGATGGCGGTGACTTCGGAATAGTCCTCCAACGCGCGATCCTTGTCCACATTCGGATGTCGTTGGCGGAAAGCCAACCGTTCTGTCTGCCGATGGCATATCCCTCCATGCGGCTCTTGTAGTCTCCGCGCAAAAGCCCATCGACTTTGAAGCGAATGAAATACTCCTTCTGCTCCTTATCCGTAAGCAGGGCTTTCTGCAGCGACTGCTCCCAGCGCACCACCCACGGATTCAGCGTGTACTTCACGAACTCCAACGACTGCTGCTCGATGTTGTTGAAGCTGGATTTTTCCAAGTCGCCAATCATGTGCGGCGGCACACGATAGAGCCGCACAATCTCGTCGATCTGGAACTTCCTCATCTCAAGGAACTGAGCTTCCTCCGGCGGGATGGCAATCTGCTGATACTTGACGCCCTCCTGGAGGACGGCAATCCTGCCCGTGTTCATCGTACCGCCGTAGACGGCGTGCCAGCTTTCACGGAGCTTCGACGGGGCTTTCAATACGCCCGGATGCTTGAGGACACCACCGGGACGTGCACCGTTGGCAAAGAAAGCAGAGCCATACTCCTCGCAAGCAAAGGTCATGCCTACGGCGTTCCGCGCCATCGCAATGGGGGAGTAGCCCACCAAGCCGTCAAAGCCCAAGCCCGGAATGTGCAGGACATCCTCCCGCCGCAGCTTGATTGACTGGTCACTTTTGAGTTTCGGATTGGCATTGATTGCTCATGGGCGTGTAGGTATAAACAAGTTCTCCATGCTCGTCCCGGTCAACGCTCATGCGATTGGGGAGCAGGGGATAAAGCCCCACCACATACCTCATACCGTCCCTTATAATTTGCGAAAAAATTTTCCGGCGAATTGTCAAGTCAAGTGCAACACCTTATTGAAAAAGACTTCATAAGGAGT
>NZ_DBHIVL010000002.1:0-102738 GCF_057271695.1 Centipeda sp. (in: firmicutes) | reverse complement strand
GAACAAGGAGGCAAACCGGACGCATAGCCAAAGCTATGTGGAGGATTTGCCGACGCAGTGCGGGCAAAAAAGATGCGTCAAGATGGCGTGGCTGAATTTATCAGTGCTTCCTTAACTCCAATAAAAAGTCCCTCTGCTGCAAAAATTTTTAACAACAGAGGAACTTTGTCGGAGCAAATTCTGTTTACCGTCAGTTCAGTACGATCTTGCTGTAGTCTGCCGTCTGGAGGAGATAGTTATCAATGGCCTTGAGAAGGCTCAGGCGATTTGTACGCACGCGCTCATCCTTGTCCATGACCATGACCGCATCGAAGAATGCGTCGATTGCCGCTGCAAGGGTCTGCTCCGCCGCAAGTGTATCCTCGCCCTCATCGAACAGCGCATCCGCCTTTTCATAGGCAGTGAGGAGAGCCCCCTCCTCAGGTGCAGCAAAGAGCGCAGCATCAACCTCGCCCTCCTCTGCTGCGCGTGCGATATTGCCGACGCGAACAAAGGACTGCACGAGAGATGCCGCATCATCGAGCGCAAGCAGACGCTCCACATAGGCGGCGCACACGGGCACATTCGCAACGAGATCCACATCTGCGAGAACTGCCTCCTGCACGTCGTAGCGCACGCCGCGCTCCGTGAGGACGTTCTTGAGACGCAGACGAATGAAGTCCGCGACATCGGTCTGCATCTTCTCACGCGCCGCCTCGTCAAGCGCATAGAGATCGCACGCCTCATCGACAAGATCGGAGAGCAGGAGCTCGCTCTCGTTCTCAATCAGCATGAGTACAAGCCCGAGTGCCTGACGGCGCAGGACAAAGGGATCCTGCGAGCCCGTCGGGATCTTGCCGCGGCTGAACGTGCCGACGATGTTGTCAATCTTGTCCGCAACGCTGAGTGCGAAGCCGAGTGCCGACTGCGGCAGTTCGTCCCCCGCGAAGCGCGGCATATACTGCTCGTCAATAGCACACGCGACGGCGAGTTTTTCCCCATCGAGAGCCGCATACTCACGCCCCATAATGCCCTGCAGCTCCGTGAACTCCGTGACCATGCCCGTCACGAGATCTGCCTTCGACAGTTCTGCCGCGCGGCGTGCGTCCGCCGCCATCGTCTCGTATGCCGCATCATCGTCAGCAAGATCCTCGACAATCGCCGTGACCAGGCCCATCAGTCGCTCGGTCTTCTCGTACATCGAGCCGAGCCCCTGCTGGAACACGACGGTCTTCAGCTTCTCGCGATGCTCTGCAAGTGATTTCTTGCGATCCTCGTCAAAGAAGAACTGGGCATCGGCAAGACGTGCACGCAGGACGCGCTCGTTGCCGTGTGCGACCACATCGAGATGCTCCCTGCCACCGTTGCGCACGGTGATAAAGACGGGCAGGAGACTGCCGTCCGCCGCCTTAACGGGGAAGTACCGCTGATGGTCGCGCATGGGGGTAATGACCGTCTCGGCGGGCAGCGCGAGATATTTCTCCTCAAATGCGCCGCTGAGTGCCGTCGGGTACTCGACAAGATACAGCACTTCCTCCAGGAGATCCGGCGTGATCTCTGCCGTGCCGCCGCACTCCTGCGCGACGGCGGCGATCTGCTCGCAGATCATCGCACGCCGACGCTCTTGGTCGACGATAATATATGCCTTTTCACACGCCGCCTCATAGTCTGCGGGCGCAGCGATGACAAACTCCTGCGGTGCGAGCGTGCGATGTCCGCGTGATGTATTCCCGCTCGTGACATTCGCAATCGTAAAGGGTACAACCTCTGTCCCGTAGAGCGCGACAATCCAACGAATCGGGCGGATAAAGCGGAAGTCCAGATCGCCCCAACGCATGCTGTTCGGCAAGGGGATCGCACGGATGAGCTCGGGCAGGAGTTCCGCGAGCAGCTGCGCCGTCTCCGCGCCCTTTTCGTGCACAGAGGCATAGACATAGCCGTCCCGCTGAATGAGCGCCGAGGGCTCAACGCCCTGCCCGCGTGCAAAGCCCGCGCCCGCCTTCGTCGGATTGCCCTCTGCGTCAAAGGCAATGGCGACCGAGGGGCCACGCGTCTCCGTGCTGACATCCTCCTGCCGCTCGGCAAGCCCCGTCACGATGAGGGCCGTGCGACGCGGTGTGCCGATCGTGCGCAGGCTCTCGTAGGCAAGACGACGCTCTGCGAACATTTCCCCTGCGAGACGTTTCAGATCAGCGAGGAGGTGCGGCATAACGTGTGCGGGAACTTCCTCCGTCCCGATTTCAAGAAGTAAATCCTTACTCATGCCTTTCCCTCCTTCTTCAGCATCGGATAGCCGAGTGCCTCGCGCTGTGCGAGATACGCCTCCGCGCACAGACGCGCGAGCTTGCGGACGCGACCGATGAACGCCGTACGCTGTGAGACGCTGATCGCGCCGCGTGCATCGAGCAGGTTGAACGTGTGCGAACATTTCAGCACGTAGTCATGCGCGGGATGCACATGACCTGCGCCAATGACGCGCACCGCCTCTGCCTCGTATTTGTCAAAGAGGTCAAAGAGCAGTGCCTCATCCGAGAGGTCGAACGCATAGGTGGACTGCTCGAACTCGTTCTGATGGAACACGTCCCCATACGTCACATCGTCCGTCCACGCGATGTCATAGACATTCTCCACGCCCTGAATATACATGGCAAGCCGCTCAAGACCGTAGGTGATCTCGACGGAGACGGGTTTGACATCATGACTGCCGACCTGCTGGAAATACGTGAACTGCGTAATCTCCATGCCGTCGAGCCAGACCTCCCAGCCGAGCCCCCACGCACCGAGCGTCGGTGACTCCCAGTTGTCCTCAACGAAGCGGATGTCATGCTCCTCGGCGCGAATGCCGAGACGCGCAAGGCTCTGAAGATAGAGCTCCTGAATGTTGTCCGGCGAGGGCTTCATGATGACCTGAAACTGATGATGCTGATAGAGACGGTTCGGATTGTCCCCATAGCGTCCGTCTGCCGGACGGCGCGACGGCTCCACATAAGCGACGTTCCACGGCTCGGGGCCGAGAACGCGCAGGAACGTCCACGGACTCATCGTACCCGCGCCCTTCTCCACGTCATACGGCTGGGCGAGGATACAGCCCTGATCCGACCAGAACTCCTGCAATGCGAGGATGACCTCCTGGAATTTCATGCAAACAACTCCTTCATCAAAAAAACCGCGTCACTCTATAGAATACGCGGTTTTTGGAAAATGGCAAGTACCTACTTAAAATTATCCTGCAAGCTCTGCAAGATCTGCGCCTGACGCGAGTTCACCGGTTTTTCCCACTTTTCGCTCGCCGTATTATCCTCCCCGGGCAGGAGCGCACAAACAATAATCAGGATGATAAAGAAAACAACGGCCGTACCAATGATCTTGCGCTGATAGGAGGTGCGTTTTTGGCGAACACGCGCAAGCCGCTGTTCGAGTTCCATCTGCTGTCGCTCGTGGATCGACTCCACGGGACTTGGGTCTCTTTGTTCATATCTTTTCTTCTTTGGCATAATGCGTCCCCTCCTTTCCTTGCAGATTAGGATATGCCGTAATTCAATCAAATAGGCTCTGCGCCTCATACACCGGCTGCTGCATCTTCTGATAGCAGTAGAGCGTCGCGAGCGTATCCGCCAGTGCACCGTGTGCCTGACTCGTGCCCCAGTCGTAACGGTAGTAGTCCGCGCACTCCGTCAGCTTCCACCAGCGATAGCCGCCGCGCCGCGCATCGGGTACTTTGCGGAACTCCGAGAACGCCAGCATGACATCATGACGGTTCGGATTCGTAATGCGGATGCCTGACTGCGCCAAAAGGCGGATATCAAACTCGATATTGTAGCCAACAAGCAGGGTGTCCGGATCGTTGAACAGCCGCTCAAGTTCAGCCTGCTGCGTGCGAATCGGCGAACAGTCCGCCACCATCGCGGGAGAAATGCGATTGATCTTCTCGGCATCCGGCCATGATGTCTTGCGCACAGGCGCATACATCCCGTCCACCATCGTTGCCCCGCTGCCATTTACAACGGCGAGTGTCAGAACTTCATCATCGCTGCGAAAACCTGTCGTCTCGGTGTCAAAGACCAGAATTTTTTCTAGCATTAAAGTCCTTCCTTTTCTAGTCATTTTCTCCTAGTTTTGTATGGCTTTCGTCATAAATATTATATCGCATGGCATATCATCTGTCAAGAAATCCCCCCGCTCCTTCCCGTTTTATGAAAAAATGCACGAAACTTCCTGTTGCAAAAGCCTAAAAATTAGGCTAGAATACTTCTATAAATATAGTTCTTATTTATAGAGAGAAACTATAAGTTGTATATATGATCCTATCGTCGAAAGGAGCAATTCATGAACGCCATCAAAATTCGGGATGATGTCTACTGGGTCGGAGCCGTCGATTGGTCGATGCGCAGCTTTCACGGCTATGATACACAGCGTGGTTCCACCTACAATGCCTATCTCATCATCGATGACAAGATTACGCTCATTGATACGGTGAAGCACGGCTTCGAGGAGGAAATGCTTTCACGGATCTCCTCCGTCATTGACCCGTCGAAAATCGACTACATCATCTCGAACCATGTCGAACCGGATCACTCGTTCGGCGTCCCACTCATCTCCTCCCTCGCCCCGAACGCGAAGGTTGTCACGAGTGCGCCGAACGGACTCAAGGGTCTGCGTGCCTACTACGGGGAACTGCCCTATGAGACAGTCAAGGCGGGCGATACGCTCTCCATCGGCAAGCGTACACTCGCATTCATCCCGACACCGATGCTCCACTGGCCGGACAGCATGGTGACGTACTGCCCCGAGGAAAAAATCCTCTTCTCGAATGATGCGTTCGGTCAGCATCTCGCCTCCGGCAAACGTTATGACGATGACAATGACCTCTCCGTCGTCATCCAGGAGGCAAAGAAATACTACGCAAACATTCTCTTCCTGTATGCGAAGCAGGCGCAGACAGCACTCAAGGAAGTACACAAGCTCGATATTGATATGATTGCCACGGGTCACGGCATCATCTGGCGTTCGCACATCCCCGAGATTATCGACCTCTACAACAAGTGGTCGCTCGGTGAGACGGAGGAACGCGCTGTCGTCGTCTTTGACAGCATGTGGCACTCCACAGAGAAGATGGCGCACACCATCGCCGAGGCGTTCATCGACAAGGGCTTCTCTGTCGGCTACTACGACATCCAAAAGAACACACACGCCGACATCATGACGGATGTGCTCACGAGCCGCTACCTGGCCGTCGGCTCGCCGACGCTCAACAACCAGATGCTCCCCACCATCGCAGGATTCCTCTGCTACATGAAGGGTCTCGCGCCAAAGGGGCGCAAGGCGTTTGCATTCGGCTCCTACGGCTGGGGCGGGCAGAGCATCCAGCAGATCGAGGACGAGCTCAAGGCAGGCGGCTGCGAGATCGTCATGGACAAGGTGCGTATGCTCTACGTCCCCTCCGCCGCGCAGCTGGCAGGACTGCGCGACCAGATTTTGGCACTGTAAGACAGCATAGAAAAACCCGAAGGATTCACAAGTCCTTCGGGTTTTTTCATGGAAAAATGTTTATTCCTCCGTAAAGTACTTCATCGATGTTTTCTTCCACTCTTTGCGCGTGTAGAGCATACGGCGATCCTCTACATCGGTGGCGGCAGCAAGCTCGGCAGCGATGCCCTCGCACTCCTCGCGGCTGTAGCCGTGGATCATAGTATAGAGGTTATACTGCCAGTCTGCTTCGCGGTTGCGGTCATAGCAATGCGAGACACGCGGATGCTCCGCCATGCGCCGCGCAACCTCATCCACGCGTTCATCGGGCACATTCCAGACGCAGAGGCAGTTCGCGGTAAAGCCCACCTCGCGATGGCGCAGGACAGCCCCCATCTTGCGGATCTTCTTCTCCTCACGCATGGCGGCAATACGGGCGAGGAGCTGCTCCTCGGTAATGCCGATCTCTGCAGCGAGCACCTTGTACGGCTCTGCAACAAGCGGGAACTCCCCTTGCAGGAGACGAACGATCTTGCGATCGAGTTCGCTGAGCTCTATTTCTTCTGTCATAGATTGACCTTCCCTATCCGCTCAGTTCAGCTTGAACTGTACGTTGATCTTATAGCGTTTATTCGACTTGAGACTCATCAGACGCTCCACACCCGGCAGGGCTGTGACATCGGCGAGTATCTTCTCCTCCGCATGACGCGACGGCGTCAGGAGGGTAAACCAGAGGTTGTATTTCCCCTCGCGCTCATAGTTGTGCGTCGCCCCCGCATAGCGATTGATCGCTGCCGCGACATCGGCGATGTGCTCCTCCGCAACGCGCAGGGCAATCAGCGTGCCGTGATAGCCAAGCTGCTCGGAGTTGAAGAACGTGCCAATGCGGCGCAGATACCCCTCGCGTTTCAGATCATCCAGACGGCTGAGCACATGCTCCTCCGTCGTCTCAAGCATTTCACCCAAACGCGCAAACGGCCGTGAACACACCGGCAGGTTGCCCTGCAGGAGATTCAGCAGCCGCTTGTCAAAATCCGTGAGTACAGTCATCTGGAACTCCCCCATAATACACACAGGCAGCCCATCTCTCTGCCGATCGTGCATCTGCCGTGCTCATGGGCGGATATTCGGACACAAAAAGATGAATCTGCTTCATTTCTTTCTGTGCCTATTCTACCAGATATTCCTTCATCACGTCAAGTAATTCTGAACGTCCTTCATTTTTCGGAGAGGCATAGGGAAGAATCGTGAGCTCGGGCACGCCGAGTGCCTTCTGCATCGCCGCAATCTGCGTGCGGCGTGCGTTCTTTCCGATCTTGTCCGCCTTTGTGGCGATGACAAGCACGGGGATGTCGTGCTCCACGAGCCAGTCGAACATACGGCGGTCGGACTCCATCGGTGTGTGCCGAATGTCGAGCAGAAGACAGACAAAGCGCAGTTCCTCGGCGTGCAAAAAATATTCCTCGATAAATTTTGCCCAAACCTTTCTGCTCTCGCGCGAGGTCTTGGCATAGCCGTAGCCCGGCAGGTCGACGAGGTGGACGGGGTAACGCTCCTCTCCCCCATCGATCTTTAGAAGCAGTTCATAGAAATTGATGGTCTGTGTCTTGCCCGGCTTCGAAGAAACACGAGCAAGCTGCCGAATACGCGTGAGGGAGTTGATGAGTGAGGATTTGCCGACGTTCGACCGCCCGATAAAGGCGACGGCGGGACGGCGTTCCTCGGGATACTGGTCGCGCCGCACGGCGGAAGCGAGATAGGTCGCCTTTGTGATAACAACCGCTTCAGACACGTCCGCACCTCCTAATTATACAGCGCAACCCGCAGCACCTCGTCCATATGTGCAACGGGCACGAACTCAAGGGAGGAGCGCACGACATCGGGGATGTCCTCGATGTCACGCGCATTCTCCTCCGGCAGGACGATGGTCTTGACCCCCTCGCGGTACGCGGCAAGGGTCTTTTCCTTGAGCCCGCCGATGGGCAGGACGTTCCCGCGCAGGGTGATCTCCCCCGTCATGGCGACATCAGAGCGTACCTTGCGCCCCGTGAGCGCAGAGATCATCGCCGTTGCCATGGTGATCCCCGCCGAGGGGCCGTCCTTCGGAATTGCACCCTCAGGCAGGTGGATGTGGATGTCATCCTTTTCATAAAAGTCCTCGGCGAGATGGAGTACGCCCGCACGGCTGCGCACATAGGAGAGTGCCGCCTGCGCCGACTCCTGCATGACCTCGCCGAGCTGTCCCGTGAGGATGAGCTTACCCTTGCCGCGCAGGATATTGACCTCGGTGCGCAGCACGTCGCCGCCGACCTCCGTCCATGCAAGTCCCGTCACAACGCCGACGAGCGGCTTTTTCTCCTGCTTTGCTGCGTGATACTTCGGACGCTCAAGGAAGTCCGCGAGGTTCGCCTTCGTCACGGCAATGGGCGGCTTCTCATCCGCGACAATGCGGCGTGCCGCCTTGCGGCAGAGCTGCCCGATGACGCGCTCGAGCTCGCGCACACCCGCCTCACGCGTATAGGAGCGGATAATCTCAGGCCAGACACCCGCACTAATACGGATGTCCTTCGCCTTCAGCCCGTTCTGCGTACGCTGGCGCGGCAGGAGGTGACGACGTGCAATCTCGATCTTTTCGAGCTCAGTGTAGCTTGAGAGGTTCAGGATCTCCATGCGGTCGCGTAGGGGGGCAGGGATCTTTGCCGGATTGTTCGCCGTCACGATCCAGAAGACACGCGAGAGGTCAAACGGCAGCTCGACAAAATGGTCGCTGAATGTGCAGTTCTGCGCGGGATCAAGCACCTCAAGCAGTGCCGCCGACGGGTCGCCGTGGAAGTCCATTGCGATCTTGTCGACCTCATCCAACAAAAACACAGGGTTCTTTGTCCCTGCATGGCGAATGCCCTCGATGATGCGCCCCGGCATTGCACCGACATAGGTGCGGCGATGCCCGCGGATCTCCGCCTCATCGCGAATGCCGCCGAGCGAGATGCGGATGAACTTGCGTCCCATTGCGCGCGCAATCGACGCGCCGAGCGAGGTCTTTCCGACACCGGGCGCACCCACGAGGCAGAGGATCGGTGCACTCTGCTCGGGGGCGAGACGGCGCACGGCGAGATAGTCAAGGATGCGCTCCTTGACCTTTTCCAAGCCGTAGTGGTCATGTTCGAGCACCGCCTGTGCCTCTGCCATATCGACGTGCTCCTCCGTCGTCTCGTTCCACGGGAGTTCGGTGAGCACGTCCAGATAGTTGCGGATGACACCGACCTCCGCACTCATCGTAGGACTCATGTCGAGGCGATGAATCTCGCGCTCAATGGTCTCGCGTACGGCTTCGGGATACTCCTTTGCCGCCAGTGCCTCCCGATAGCGATCAACCTCTGCCGCCTTGTCTGCATCATCGCCGAGTTCCTTGCGGATTGCCTTGATCTGCTCGCGCAGGTAGAAGTCCCGCTGCACCTTGTCCATCTGCTTGCGAACGCGGCGATTGATCTCGCTCTCAATGCCCATGATGTCGAGTTCGTGGACGAGTGCCTGATAGAGGCGTTCGAGACGCGCACGCACGTCGATTGCGGCAAGGATTTCCTGCCGCACCTCATGCTTGAGGCTCAGATGGCTTGCGATGATGTCCGCAAGACGTCCCATGTCCTCCATGATGGAGATGGAGACAAGTGCCTCGGGTGGAATCTTATGTGAGAGCTTCACCCATTCCTCAAACTTGCTCGTAACCCCGTGTACCAAAGCCTCCATGTCCTTGCTCAGGGGCGCATCCTCGTTTTCCTCGATCTCGTGCACATCCGCCTCGGCATACTTCTCTCCTTCACGGATGGCAAGGATCTCCGCACGTTTCTGCCCGTCGACAAGGATGCGCAGAACCCCCTCGGGCATCCGCAGGAACTGGCGAATCTCCGCCACAGCACCAACATCATAGAGGTCATCCGTTGTCGGATCGTCACACTCCGGATCTCGCTGCGCCACGACGAGGATGCGGTTGTCCCCCGCAATCGCACGCTCAATGGCGGCAACCGAGCGGTCACGCCCCACATCGAGATTGACCATCATATGCGGATAGACCACCAGTCCGCGCAGTGGGAGCAGAGGGAGGGTTTGTTTCTCGGACATCGTATTTCCTTCCATCTATAAGAGAGAATATTCTCGTATGAAAAAAGGAGCACCGCAGTGCAGAGCTCCTTTCGTAAAGTATCGCATTAGTTCGCAGCTGCCATCTTCTGCGCACCAGAGCCGTCAATCGTCAGGATGGGGTCACTGTGATTTGCGACCACGTCCTTCGTGACCTGACATGCCGTTACGCCCTGAATCGAAGGTACTTCGTACATGACGTTGCGCATGATGCTCTCGATGATGGAGCGCAGTCCACGCGCACCTGTCTTGTGCGTGAGGGCTTCCTTCGCAATGAGGTGCAGAGCCTCGTCCTCGAACGTGAGACGCACACCGTCCAACTCCAAGAGCTTCTGGAACTGCTTGACAAGCGCATTCTTCGGTTCGGTCAGGATCTGCACAAGCGCATTCTCGTCGAGCGAGTTCAGCGTCACAACAACGGGCAGACGCCCGATGAACTCGGGAATCAGACCGTTTTTCATCAGATCCTCGGAAACAACTTTGCGCAGAGATTCACCGACGGATACGCGTTTCTTGGAGCGTACCTCCGCACCGAAGCCCATCTGCTTTTTCCCGAGGCGCGACTCGATGATCTCCTCGATCCCGTCAAACGCGCCGCCACAGATAAAGAGAATGTTCGTTGTGTCGATCTGCAACAGCTCCTGCTGCGGATGTTTGCGCCCGCCCTGCGGCGGTACGGATGCCGTCGTTCCCTCGAGGATCTTGAGCAGTGCCTGCTGAACTCCCTCACCTGAAACGTCGCGCGTGATGGAGGGATTCTCCGACTTGCGCGCGATCTTATCGATCTCGTCGATGTAGATGATGCCGCGCTGCGCCTTCTCGATATCATAGTCCGCAGCCTGAATCAGCTTGAGCAGAATGTTCTCAACATCCTCGCCAACGTAACCCGCCTCTGTGAGTGAGGTCGCGTCCGCAATCGCGAACGGGACGTTCAGAATACGCGCAAGAGTCTGTGCGAGCAAGGTCTTGCCGCTGCCCGTTGGGCCAATCATGAGGATGTTCGACTTCTTCAGCTCCACATCCTCGTTTTTCCCCTGACCTACGTTGATGCGCTTGTAGTGGTTGTAGACGGCAACCGACAGAGACTTCTTCGCCTCGTCCTGTCCGATGACATATTGGTCGAGAATGTGGCGGATTTCCTTCGGTTTCGGAACATCCTTGAGTCCGACTTCAGCGTCATCGCTGAACTCCTCCGCTATGATCTCATTGCAGAGCTCAATACATTCATCGCAGATATAGACACCGGGTCCTGCTACGAGCTTTCGCACCTGCTCCTGCGTCTTGCCGCAGAACGAGCACTTGAGCTGCCCCTTGTCTTCCTCTCCAAATTTCATCGCGTCACACCCCCTCAGGCATTCTTCTCTGTGGAGGCAGCCTTGGGACGGGTAACAACCTCGTCGATCAGCCCATATGCCTTGGCTTCCTCTGCCGACATAAAGTTGTCGCGCTCCGTATCGACGTTGATCTTCTCGGAATCCTGCCCCGTATGATGCGCGAGAATATTGTTGCCGACCTCACGCAGGCGCAGGATCTCCTTCGCCTGGATCTGGATATCGGTCGACTGTCCCTGTGCACCGCCGAGCGGCTGATGGATCATGATGCGTGCGTGCGGCAATGCGTAGCGTTTCCCCGCCGCGCCCGCCGTCAGCAGGATGGAGCCCATGCTCGCCGCCTGCCCGATGCAGATGGTCGAGACATCCGGCTTGATGTACTGCATCGTGTCGTAGATGGCAAGCCCCGCCGTCACGACACCGCCCGGGCTGTTGATGTAGAGATGGATGTCCTTGTCCGGATCCTCGGACTCGAGAAAGAGCAGCTGTGCCACAACGACATTTGCCACACTGTCATCAATCGGTCCACCTAAGAAGATGATGCGTTCCTTGAGCAGGCGGGAATATATGTCATAGGCACGCTCCCCGCGGCTCGAGTTCTCCACCACCATCGGTACATAATAACTCATAGTTCCTCCCCACAGGGGATGTCTTATGCCGTGATATTGTCCACGATGAACTGCGCCGTCTTCTTGCGCAGAACCGTCGCGGCAAGGTCACTGACACGTCCCTGCTCTTTGATGATCTTCTGAACCTGCTTCGGTGTCGCACCGTAGGAGAGTGCCATCGCATAGACTTCCTGATCGAGATCCCTTCCCTCGACCTTGATCCCCTCAGCCTTTGCGACCTCCTCCAACATGAGGTCCGTGCGGACGTTCTTCTCCGCTGTCTCGCGGTACTCGTCGCGGATGCGCGCCATATCGAGACCCGCGTACTGGAGATACTGCTCGAGGCTCATCCCCTGCTGCTCGAGACGCATCGCCATCTCCTGAATCATCGCCGTGATGCGGTTCTCGACCATGACCGGCGGAATCTCCATCGTGCAGTTCTCCGTCGCCATGTCGATCGCCTTCGTGCGGCGGTCGGTCTCAGCCTGACGCTCCGCGCCCGCCTGGAGGTTCTTGCGGATGTCCTCACGCAGCTCTGCGAGTGTCTCGAACTTGCTCGCCTTCTTCGCGAACTCGTCGTTCAGCTCGGGCAGCTCACGCGACTTGATGCTGCGCACCGTGCATTTGAACATGGCCGGCTTGCCCTTGAGGTTCTCTGCATGATACTCCTCGGGGAACGTGACGTTGACTTCGCGCTCCTCGCCAATCTTCGCACCGATGAGCTGATCCTCGAAGCCGGGAATGAAACTGCCCGAGCCGATCTGCAGCGGGTAGTCCTCGCCCTTGCCCCCCGCAAACGCCATGCCGCCGACAAAGCCCTCAAAGTCAAGGGTGATGAAATCGTCCTTCTTGACCTCGGCATCCGCAGGTGCGTCCACGAGGGTTCCCTGATGCTGACGCATGCCCTCGATCTGTCGGTCGATGTCCTCCTCGGACACAGTGACCTCGGGCTTTTCCACCGTCAGTCCCTTGTAGTCGCCGAGCGTGACCTCGGGACGCTGCGTGAACTTTGCCGTAAAGACGACATCCTTGCCCTCCTCAAGGGTCACGATGTCGATCTCGGGGCGCGTCACAGGCTCCATGTTCTGCTCCGTCAGAGCATCCTCGAACGCCTGCTGGGCAACGCCCTCAAACGCTTCCTGCAAAATTGCGTCCTTGCCGACGAAGTTCTCGACAATCTTGCGCGGTGCCTTGCCCTTGCGGAAGCCGGGGATGTTCACACGCCCCGCGATGCGCTTTGCCGCACCGTCCGTCGCCTTCTCCAGTTTTGCCTGCTCAACTTCAATCGTCAGAGTGACCTCGCGGTTCTCACCATGCTCTGCCGTAACCTTCATTGTATGAAACAACCTCCTGCTATTTTCCTATGGAAACAACGTGTCTACGCGCTTCCCGATATGCGGACACGCAAAGAGCGCAACGTCCGCGATTCTATCTGTATCGTATCACAAAAAGACCAAAATGACAAGCGAGGGATTCGCGGTGTCAATTGAGCAACTCCGTCATGCGCGTGAGCGGCTCGGAGAGATCCATATGCCCCGACAGTGTCTCCACGGACGCACCCTCGATGAGGATCTGCACTTTCTGAACCTCGGGGAAATCCGTCAGTGTGTTCACGATGGAACCGATGAGCATTTCCTCGCCCGTCGATCCGCCGCTGAAATTCTGCTCCAATTCCTTCGAGAAGTCCACTGTTGCAACGCCGTCCTTCACCGTGACGCTGCGCAGCTTTGCCTTTTTCGGGATGACGTTCGTCTGCGCCTTCTCCTTCGTCCCCGTGAGGAGAGACTTCATCGCCGCTGTATACTTGTCGTCCTTCTCCGTGTTCACCTTGCGGCTGACTGCGATGAGCCCCGTACCGTCGTTTCTCGGATAGTAGACATTCACCTGCAGCTCCTTTGGCTTCACCTGTGCAGGCTTCTCCGTATCCTTCGGCTGTTCCGTCTGCGCGGGGCTGTCCTCCTGTATCGGCTTCTGCTCATCCCCGCAGCCCGCTGCAAGGGCGAGCATCGCTGCGGCTGCGAGTATGGCAGCGATGGATGTCATGCGTTTCATCTGTATCAACATTTCGTATCCGCTCCCCTTTACTCAAAATAACGCTCGATCGCACGGACAAGAGCCTGTGCCAGCTGCTCCTGATAGCCGGCGTTCGCCAACAGCTCCTCCTCGTGCGGGTTTGAAAGAAAACCGAGCTCCACGAGGGAGGCAGGGATTTCGGTGTGGCGCAGAACGTAGAACTTCGCGTATTTGACCCCGCGATTGTAGAGACCGCCCGCCGCCGCGAGTTCCTCATTGAGGAGCGTCGCAAAATGCTCATCCACATCCGTCTTGGGGTAGTAGTAGGTCTCCATGCCGTGCGCATCGGGATTTGTAAACGAATTGCAGTGTACCGAGAGGAAGAGCTCCGCCTCGGGGTGCTCCAAACTGACATCCACACGCGCCTGCAATTCCCCCGATGACGTATTGCCCGGGTAGGAAACGTCAGTATCCTCCGTCCGCGTCATGATGACGTGTGCGCCCGCCGCCCGCAGCAGCTCCTCCGTGCGTTTCGACACCGCAAGGGCAACCACCTTCTCAGGCACACCGGTATATCCGATCGCCCCCGAATCGCTGCCCCCGTGTCCGGGGTCGATGACTACCGTATGCCCGCGTGCGGGACTGGGCTGCACACGCGGCGCAATGATGTCAATGACGAGATACTCCTTCACCTTGCCATGTGCCTCGGCAGGCATCGTGTAGACGCGATAGGCATCCTCGTGTGTAAGGGGAAGCGCTGACGCAATGTGGAGTACAGCATTGTGCTTGTCTTCCATTGTGACAGAGATTTTTTCCGTCATCTCACCGCTTGCTACATATTCCTGCGGGAACTTTTTATCAAGTTTCACATTTTCAAGTGCGAGGATCAGCGCATTCTCCTCTTGTGTCTGTGCAGCAAGTGCATCGGATACCCCTGCACGGTTCACACCGATCTGAATGCGGACGGCAGCACGGCCGTCAATCTCCACCGCATGACTTTCCATGCTCAGGAGACGAAAGGTCTTGCCCTTTGCCTCGCCCGTACCGCTCACAAAAAGCGTGCAAAAACAGACAAAAAGCGCTGCCACTGCGAGCAGCGTCCTTGTCCATACGCGTTGATTCCACCGGATCAATGCCAATAATACCTCCTTATTGGTTCAGCAATTCCAGAGCCCCCGCCTCGGCAGCCTCCGTAGCCGCTGCATCCCGCTCCATGGAGATCGTCAGATAGTCTCCCTCGGAAACATCCGCAGGAAGAAACGTCTTCGGGAAATTCACCTTTTCCATTGCATCACCGAGCAGAAGTACTGCGTATTTTCCTTCAAATCGGTCAAGATATGCAGAGATCATTGTTTCTCCCCCCGTTCGGGTACAATCTTGTAGGTCTTTCCGTCACTCGTCACCGTGATCGTCCCGTTCTCTGCGGTCACATAGATCGGGATGTTCAGTGCGTGGTACTTTTTCATCGTCTCCTTGTGCGGGTGTCCATAGTCGTTGTTCACCCCGCAGGAGATGAGTGCCGCCTCCGGCTGAACTGCACGCAGGAAGTCTGCCGAGGAGGAGGTCTTGCTGCCGTGATGGCCGGATTTCAAAATCGTGCTCTTTACATGGGCACTGTCCGCCGCAAGGATGGCCTGCTCCTCCTTCTTCTCCGCATCGCCCGTGAGCATCATGGAGAAATCGCCAAAGACCAGCCGCCCGACCACGGACTCGTTGTTCGGATCGTGCTTATAGCCCTTGACCGAGCCCTCCTTGACTAGCTCTGCCGAGGGACCAAGCACCTCGAACACCACACCGCCGCCAAGATCGACACGGTCGCCCGCGACGAGCCCCTTGCGCTCGATCTTCTTTTCCTTGAGCTTTTTCACATAGCCGAGGTAGAGCTTTGAGGTCGAGGGCATACCGTTGTCATAGACCATACCGACCGTGTACTCGTCGAGCAGGACATCCATACCACCGATGTGGTCGGCGTGCGGATGCGTGAGGATGATTGTGTCAATTTTCTTGACATCTGCCTTTTTCAGCTCCGCACGCAGCTTGTCGCGCTCGTCCACATCACCCGTGTCGACGAGCACCGTCTTCTCTCCCGTCTGGATGAGAATGGAGTCGCCCTGCCCAATATTGAGCACCTTGACCGTGATCTCCCCCTGCGCCGCGTGTTTGGACGCATCGGAGGCGGGTGCAGCCGTGCAGCCCGCAAAAAACTGTGCGGCGATGAGCACTGCGCCCGCAAGGACGGATGCAATCCATCGTTTCATTTGCAAGTCCCTCCCCGCGCGTTAGGAGCGCAGTGCCAGATTGATCAGGAACGCGATCGAGACCAGATACATAATCCAGCTGACCTTCTTATACTGCCCCGCAAAGAGCTTCATAATGGTATAGCTGATGAAGCCGAACGCAAAGCCGTTTGCGATACTAGAGGTGAGCGGCATCATGATAATTGTGAGAAATGCGGGAAGTGCATTCGTGAAGTCCGAGAAGTCAATCTTGCCGACCTCGGACATGAGCAGTGCTCCGACGAGGATGAGCGCGGGAGCCGTCGCAAATGCGGGCACAAGGCCGATCAGCGGCGTAAAGAGGAGAGCGGCAAGGAAGAGCACCCCCGCCGCGAGTGCCGTGAGCCCCGTACGGCCGCCGGCGGCAATGCCTGCCGCACTCTCGATGTAGGACGTAACCGTGGACGTACCGAACACCGCAGACACCATCGTGCCGACCGCGTCCGTTGTCAGAGCCTTGTCGATGTTTTCGATATGCCCGTCAGGTTTCACCATCTTCGCCTTCGTCGTAAGACCGATCAGCGTGCCCATATTATCGAAGAGCTCCACCACTGTAAACGTGAAGATGATTGAGACAAGACCGTAGTTCCACGCGCCCGCAAGGTCGAGCTGACCGAACGTCTCCCCCATATGGGGCAGCGACGTACTGATGATATCGCCAAGCCCCTGCGGTGCGGGTGTCATGCCAAGTGCCATCGCAAGCACCGTCGTGACAAAGATGCCGATGAGGATCGAGCCATGCACATTGCGTGCCATGAGTGCCGCTGTGAAGAGCAGACCGAACAGCGAGAGCAGCGTCGTCGGTGCGGTCACGTGACCGAGCGAAACATACGTCGCAGAGTTCTCGACAATCAGCCCGGTGCCCTTGAGCCCGATGAATGCAATGAAAAGTCCGATACCGACGCTGATCGCAAGCTTCAGATCACGCGGCACAGCATTGATGATCGCCTGCCGAATCCCGCCGACCGTCAGAATGAGAAAGAGCACGCCCGAGAAGAAGACCGCACCGAGTGCGACCGTCCAGTGCAGTCCGAGTACACCGCAGACGTAGTAGGCAAAGAATGCGTTGAGCCCCATACCGGGCGCGAGTGCAACGGGATAATTCGCAAAGACGCCCATCGCCATCGAGGCGAGTGCCGCAATCCAGATCGTCGAGGCAATCGCCGCATCCTTCGGAATCCCCGCGTCGGCAAGAATGTTCGGGTTGACGAAGAGAATGTATGCCATTGCAATAAAGGTCGTCAGCCCCGCAATAAGTTCCGTGCGGACGGACGAGCCCTTCTCCCGTATCTTGAAATACCGCTCGATAAAGGACGGCGGCGTGCCCTGCATCCCCATGTAAACATCTCCTTAAAAACAAAAAAAGCCCGATAAGGCTTAGAACAAAAATGGCGGAGTGGGAGAGATTCGAACTCTCGCAGCGGTTACCCACTCTAACGATTTAGCAAACCGTCCTCTTCAGCCTCTTGAGTACCACTCCATATTCACTTCTCGCGTTCTCTGCGACATGAGATATATTAACAGAACATATAGAGATTGTCAAGAAAAATTTGAGAACTAGGATAATCTTTTTTCATAATATTCGATGGATCTGTATATAAGTAATAGAAAATAAAAAAAATATAAGTTTTTCCTTTCCTCATTGTATATAGGTCTTTTGACAGATATAATAGATGTACAAGAAAGGAATCATTAAATGGAACTTGCACAATTAAAATACTTTCAAGTGATGGCAAACATCCGTCACTTTACGCGAGCGGCGCGGATGCTGGATGTGACGCAGCCCGCACTCAGCCGCTCGATGGCGAAGCTGGAAAAGGATCTGGAGGTCTCGCTGTTCAAACGCAGTGAGGGCGAGATCGAACTGACACCGGAGGGAGAGCGTCTGCTGCGCCGCGTGGATCGCATTTTGCGCGAGGTGGACAGTGCCCGTGAGGAGGCGCGCAGTGCGAATGCGGAGGTCTCAAAGGAGTTCCGCCTCTCGTTCATCCACTCGCTCGGCAGCTATGTCCTGCCGCATATCCTGCAGGATTTTCGCGCGCTCTATCCCGACATCCGCATCCAGCTGAACCAGCAGGATTCGGCGACACTCGCGCAGCAGGTCGCCGCCGGGGAGACGGACCTCTGCCTCTGCTCCACCATCCCGACGACAGAGTACAGCGCATGGGTCTATCTCTGGTCGGAGGAGCTTTTTGTCACGGTTCCGCTCGGGCATCCATTTGCCGAGCGTGAAAGAATCAATCTGAATGAACTGGTGAATGAGCCGCTGATTGCAATGAAGAGCAGCTACAGTCTGCGCATCCTCGTCGATCAGTTCTTTGACCTGGCGGGCATTCACCCTGAAATCACGTTCGAGGGAGACGATGTGTCAACGATGTCAGGACTGGTCGCAGCGGGGCTTGGCGTGAGCCTCCTGCCAAAACTCGCGGGGGTCGAACATCCGGAGCTGCGCTACATCCCCGTCTCGTTCCCGCTCTGCAAGCGTGCCGTCGGTGTTGCGTGGAACACGCAGCGACAGCTGCCGCCCGCCGCAATCTGTTTTCAGCAGTTCCTGATCCGACGTTTTGATAATGCGCCGGCCGGTCTCCCCGTTTAATGAATCGCTGATAAAATGAAGTCTGTAAATCGCATCAAAACACCCCATGAAGATATTCATAAACAAAATCTTCATGGGGTGCTTTATACGTCAATTACGCTGAAATGTCCAGATTCTTGCCGATATTCTGGACGGGATGACTCGTCGCGTATGCCTGCTTGACCTGCTGCATGATCTCATGCGTCACCTGTCCGCCAATCTGGTACGCCTCACGATTGGACTTCTGGAACTTGCTCGTACCAAGACGGCGCGGATCCATGTACGCAGCCGACTGCTGCGCAGCGCGCGATGCGCTCTGCGTCCCATTCTGAATCACGCGATCCTGCGTCTGATGGAACTGTCCCTTGCCGAGTTTCGTGCCGGAACCGAAGTTCGAGCCGCCGATGACAGATGCCACTTCCTGCATCTTTGCATGCGTCGCCTGTCCACCGAGACGCTGCGCCTCACGGTTTGCACGCTGAAAGAGACTGCTTCCAAAGCCACCGCTCTGAATTGCCGGTATTGCCATATGGGTCCCTCCATTTCATTCCCAATCCCACCATCCTTTGGGATTTTATGCCTACATTATAATAGATGCAAATCTTTTATGCAAGAACAAAATACCGCCGAAGGCAGTCTTCAGCGGTATTTCTATAGCGTTCAATTTGTTCAGGTTTTTTCTGCCGTAAGGCGGCCAACACGGACAATGCTCGATACCTGAACCTGATGCGACTCACCGTTCACATCGGCAATCACACTCGGCTGACCGTCGGTGATGCTGACACCGATGATCTTGCCCTCGTAGCTCTGCGTCTTCACCGTTCCATCGCTGTTCTTGAGCGGTTTTTTATCATCGCCCATGACCACGCTGTTCCACTGGACGGGCTGACCGATCATGCCGCTCAGCTGCCCGATAAGGACAGAGGAGTTGATGTTGTCGACGATCTTCGACACATTCTCAAGCCCCTTGGAGACGTTCGTCATCTGCTCAAGCGCAGAGAACTGCGCCAGCTGTGAGAGATACTCACTGTTGTCCTGCGGGTCAAGCGGATCCTGATACTTCATCTGCGTGACGAGCAGTTTCAGGAAAGCATCCTTTCCAAGAGCGTCGTTCTTCTTGTCCTTCGCTTTCGCCTGATTCTGTGCTGCCTCGTAGTCAGACAGCTTCTGCACAACGCCGCCGACGTTGATTGTATTCAGTGGGTTTGAACTTGCCACGATATTTCCTCCTCAACGTTATACGCGATAGTCTACACCATCGGTTCCAACCGAGCCGTCGATGTTTGCCTGTGCCGCAGCGGGTGAAAGCCCCTCGGCCTCATCCAGATAGTCGTCGGCATCGCCGCGCGTGTAGATCTGCGTCTCACCGCGATGACTGCTGCTCTGCTGCCATGCCTCCTGTCCCTGTCCCTGCGGCATCTGACCATCCGCAAGACCGGCATAGACACCGACGCGATCGACCTTGAGCCCCTGATTGTTCAGTTCCTGTCGGAGCTGGACAAGGGAGTTTTCAATCACATTGCGAACCTGTGCGTTGTCGCTGTGGAAGGATGCCTGTACGGAGCCGTTCGAACCGACAGACACACGCAGTGTGAGCTCCCCAAGATGCTCGGGGTGCAGACGAATGACCATCTGCGTATCATTGAGCGTACGCAGGAGTCGCGCCTGCTCCACAATCTGACGTGGAATCTCATAGTCCGGCTGCGGCCGCTGCGCCTCCGGTGTCGGTGCTGGAGCATTGACATCCTGCATGGGAAGCGGGCTCGTTCCCGTCTGCGCTGCAATGGGCTGCGCGGGCTGCGGTGCATTCTCCGTCGTGCGCGTCGGAATCTCAAACGTCACATTTGAATTCATACGAATCGTCTGTTGTGTCTCGCTCTGTGCGAGCTGTGCCGCATCCTGCTGTGCAGCACCTTGCTGTCCTGCGGCATCTCCCTGCATGGTATCATGGCGCATGGTACGCTGTGCGAGCGCGGTGAGAGGACTGGCCGCATCCACATTCTCGCCGACCGTCAGTTGATTGCCGACGAGGTCTGCTGCCGAGCGCGCTGTGGACTGCACAGGCTCTGCCTGTGCCCGAAGGAGCGGAGCTGAAATCTTCTCCGCCATCACCTGCGTATTTTGTTCCTCGACGACCGTATTGGTAGTGACGAGATTACGCTGCGCCGTGTTTTCGGCAGCAGTCAATGCAGAAGAAACAGCTTCTGCCGCAATGGCAGGTGGATTCTCCTGTGTCAAGGGAATCTCGGTGTTGAATGCCGCACGCAGTTGGGCGGACGACGACGCGTCAAGTTCCGCAAGACGCAAAACGGGCGCAGCAGGAGTGTCCGTGTTCTTCGTGAGAGGAGCGTTCTCCTGTCCCGCCGCAGCAAGTTTCTGCACCAATGCACCAAGCTCGGAGGACGCATTTTCCTGTGCAATCGGCTGTCCCTCCAGTGCCAGAAGGAGATTGCGGCTCTTCGCCGCGTCCTCGGGCAGTGCCTGCAAAAGATTTTGCACGACATTCTGCACCTTCGTATCGCCGAGCTGATCCGCTGTCAGACCGTAACGCTCCAGAATGTCGACGAGGGCATCATCCAAGCCCTCATGCTCATCCGCCGCTGGGGAGGGCATCTCCATGTTTACGATTGCCGCAAATGCTGCAGTACTGCTTGCCGCAGTGACATCATCTGCGGACATTGTTGTTTTCTCTGCACCGCTCCCTGTCGGCTTTGCATCGACATTTTTCGGTGCTTTTTCCGTCACATCCTGTGTGTCCTGCGCGGGCACATTGCTCTCCACCTTCGGTGCATTCGTCTGCGCCGGACCGGCGGGGGCGTTGCGCGTCTGTGTTTTTGACGTATCCGCATTCATTCCCTTTTGCAGTGCGTCAAATGTATCGCTGAACGAATTCTTCCCTGAGGTTGTTTGCGCACGATTCCCCACAGAGCCGCTGCGCCCCTTCGGTGCACCCGCTCCTGCGGAGATCCCATCTGCTGTCGATACAGCCATGAGATTATTTGCATTCATCTACACATCACCTCTTCTACTTGTTTATCGGAAAGCATCCGCCATTTCTTAAATATTTTTTGGCATGGCACATTTGAGTGCATCACCGATCGTCTCCGCACCAAAGAGCTCCATGTCCGTGAATTTTCCTTCGAGCTGCCGATAGTTCTTCATCGGCAGGAGTGCTGCTTTGAAACCGAGCCGCCGCGCCTCGGCGACGCGCAGTTCCGCCTGGGAGACGGCACGCACCTCACCCGAGAGCCCGACCTCACCGCAGACGACCATGTGCGGGCGCGGCAGACGGTTGGCAAAGCTGGATGCCATTGCAACGCTGAGCGCGAGATCGGCGGCGGGTTCGTCGAGACGAATGCCGCCCGCCACCTTCACATAGACATCGGCGGCTCCGATGGGCAGTTTCACGCGCTTTTCGAGCACGGCGAGGAGGAGCTGTATGCGCTTCACATCCACGGAATCCGCCGTGCGGCGCGGCGGCTGATATGGTGTCGGTGCGACGAGTGCCTGCACCTCGACGAGCAGCGGCCGCGTTCCCTCCACCGTCGGGACGATGATGGATCCGCTCTCCATCGCACGCTCCGAGAGGAAGAGCTTTGACGCATCGGGAACGTCGACCAGTCCGACATCACGCATCTCAAAAAGTCCGAGCTCGTTCGTGCTGCCAAAGCGGTTCTTCACCGCACGGAGGACGCGATACTCGGCGTTGCGCTCTCCCTCAAAGTAGAGTACGGTGTCAACGATGTGCTCAAGGACGCGCGGCCCCGCAAGACTTCCTTCCTTCGTCACATGGCCGATGACGAAGACGGCAATGCCCGCATTTTTCGCAATACGCATCAGCTCCATCGCGCACTCGCGTACTTGCGAGACGCTGCCGGGCGCACTCTCGATGTCGGGGCGATACATGGTCTGGATCGAGTCGATGATGAAGAGCGCGGGCTGCTCCCGCTCCACATGGGCGCAGATCGCATCGAGGTTCGTCTCACTGACAACGAGCAGCTCGTCCGCAATCGCCTGCAGACGGTCTGCACGCATACGGATCTGACGCGCACTCTCCTCACCTGTCACATAGAGCACGCGATGTCCAGCACGCGCAATGTCCGCTGAGACACGCAGCGTGAGGCTGGACTTGCCAACGCCGGGATCGCCGACAATGAGCACCATCGAGCCGGGAATAACCCCGCCGCCGAGCACGCGGTCGAGTTCGCCCGAGCCGGTCGAAAAACGCGGCAGATCCTCAACAGCGATACTGCCGATGGGCTGCGGCGGCTCCGATTGGAGCGTGCCTACACCACGGCGTTCCTCCGTCGGCGGCGTTACAATCTCCTCCACGAGCGAATTCCACGCCCCGCAGCCGGGGCATTTTCCCATCCACTTAAAGGTATCATAGCCGCAGTTCTGACAGACGTATGCGGTCTTTTTCTTCTTTGCCATAGAATCTCCTGCAAATAAAAGGGACTGTTTACGACAGTCCCTTCCGTTTCCAATATTTCAGCGTTCGCACAGCGGAGCGCGCGAGCCAGTACAGCGACCAGCCCAGATTGAGGAGGAAATCCGCTGCACGCCCTGCGCGTGTCGGCTGTGCAAGCACGTTGCGGTGCCTCTCAGACTTCATGATAGGATGCCTGTTTCTCGTTCTTGGCACGCTTGTTGCGGCTCGTGTCCTTCTTTACGAAGTCGAGCCCATCGCCCGCCTTGCGTACGGAGATGACATCGCCCGCTGTGAAGTCGCGTGCGAGGATACGCTCTGCAAGCTCGTCCTCGATATTCTTCTGGATGGCACGGCGCAGAGGACGTGCACCGAATTTGACATCCGTCCCCTTCGAGATGAGCACGCGCTTTGCCGAGGGGCTGATCTCGATGTTGATTTCCTGCTCGGCAAGACGTGCCTTTACATCGCGCAGGAGGATGTCGACAATCTTCGTCAGCTCCGGCTCGCCAAGCGCGTTGAATACGATCATATCGTCCACACGGTTCAGGAACTCGGGGCGGAAGATCTTTTTGACCTCCTCCATGACGCGCTTCTTTGCACGCTCCTCATCGGTGTCCTTCGCCTGCTGCCCGATGGAAAACCCAATCGAGCCGGTCGTCGAGCGCAGATGATTCGCGCCCGCATTCGAGGTCATGATGATGATCGTGTTGCGGAAATCCGTGACCGTTCCCTGCCCATCCGTGAGTCGACCGTCCTCGAGCACCTGCAGGAGCATATGGAAGACATCAGGGTGCGCCTTCTCCACCTCGTCGAAAAGGACGATGGAAAACGGCTTCTTGCGTACGGCATCCGTAAGCTGGCCGCCCTCCTCGTAGCCGACGTAGCCCGGAGGCGCACCGACGAGACGCGCGGTTGTGTGCTTCTCCATGTACTCGGACATATCAAAGCGGATGATCGCATCCTCCGAGCCGAATACGGACTCGGCGAGTGCACGAGCAAGTTCCGTCTTGCCCACGCCCGTCGAGCCGAGAAAGAGAAAAGAGCCAATCGGGCGGCGCGGGTCTTTGACCCCGGCACGCGCACGGCGCACTGCCTTGGAGACGGCACGCACCGCCTCGTCCTGACCGATCACGCGGCGTCCGATGTGCTTTTCGAGGGCGAGCAGACGATCGGATTCCTTTGCCGCAATGCGCTGCACGGGTATGCCCGTCCACTGCGCCACAACATCGGCGATATCGTGCTCCGTGACCGTGATCTCCGCGCGCTGTTCCTCGCCGCACCGCGAGGCCTCGAGACGAGCGCGCAGTTCCTGCTCGCGGTCGCGCAGCTGCGCCGCCTTTTCATAGTCCTGTCCGCTGATTGCCGCATCCTTCTCCTTCACAATCTCCGCAATCTCCGTACGCAGCCCTGCGAGCTGATCGGTATCGCCAATATTTCGCATGCGCACACGCGATGCAGCCTCATCCATGAGGTCGACCGCCTTGTCCGGCAAACAACGATCGGTAATGTAACGCTTCGACAGGCGCACCGCCGCACGAACGGCGGCATCCTCGATCCGCGCACGGTGGAACTCCTCATATTTTCCGCGCAGCCCGAGGAGGATCTTCTCCGCGTCCTCCTCGCTCGGCTCGTCGACCATGACGGTCTGGAAGCGGCGGGCGAGTGCCGCGTCCTTGGCAAAATGCTTCTTGTACTCGCTGAGCGTCGTTGCGCCGATGATCTGCATCTCCCCACGCGCAAGTGCGGGCTTGAGGATATTTGCAGCATCAAGCGAGCCCTCCGCACCGCCGGCGCGGATAAGCGTATGAATCTCGTCGATAAAGAGAATAATATTCTTCGCCTTGATGACATCATCCACGACATTCTTGAGGCGTTCCTCAAACTCGCCGCGGTACTTCGTCCCCGCGACCAGTGCCGTCATCGAGAGCGTAACAACACGCTTGTCTTCGAGCAGAAACGGCACATCTCCATCTGCGATGCGCTGTGCAAGCCCCTCGACGATGGCAGTCTTGCCAACGCCCGCCTCTCCAAGCAGAATCGGGTTGTTCTTCGTGCGCCGTGCGAGAATCTGGATCATGCGGTCAATCTCCGAAGTGCGTCCGATGACGGGATCAATTCCACCCGTACGGGCGACACCGATGAGGTCACGTCCGAACCTCTTGAGCGAGGCGGGAAGCCCCTTGCCCTCGCCCTTCGAGGATTTTCTGCGCACAGACTTCCCCTTGGGCTCCTCCGCGTTGCTCATGCGCTCGAGCACCTCGCTCCGCAGCTCCTCGATGTCGACATCCATCTCCTCAATCGTATGGACTGCCGTCCCATCCGCCTCCGTGAGCAGGCTGAGCAGGATATGCTCTGTCGTCACAAAGGAACGCTCCTCGCGCGCGGTATCAATCGCGCTCTGCATGACCCGTTGGGCCCGGCGCGTATAGTACGGAACATCCTCGGCCGGGTGCAGGACATCCTGAAAACCATCCGTCCCCCGAATCACCTGCTCCGCACTGTCATAGTCCACACCGAATTTATCGAGCACCTCCGCTGCGATCGTATCACGCATATGCAGAATTCCCAGCAAAAGCTGGCCCGTGCCAATGTACCCTTTGCCGCGCCGCTGCGCGATGTACTGTGAAAACTCTACGGCTTTAATTGCCGCCTGTGTAAAAAATTGACGGTAGTTCAAGCTGTCCCCCTCCTTTATCCCTGCGTTCGATATTTATGCAGTATCGCGCGCACACGCGAAGCACGTATGCTGCTGATTTCCCCCGTAGATAGATTTTCGTTGTCTGCCATGTATTTGAGATAGCCGTCACGCCCCGCAACAATCAGCTCCGCATAACAGTCCGGTGCAACCTCCTCGACCATCCCCCGATCGATGCCGTACCGCACGCGTGAAACAAGTGCGAAGAGCTCCTGCTCCGTCAGTGATCGTGCATAGGACAAAATGCCAAAAGAACGCCATACACCGTCCTCGACACCTTCCTTTCCCAAGTAAGACAGTGCCTTGCGTGCGCGTCGCTCGTGCGCGGCGATCTCTCCGACAGCCGTCTGGATGTTCTCGATCATCTCCGCCTCGGAATAGCCAAGCGTGAGTTGATTGGATACCTTGTAGAGATGCGCACCCTCGCCGATCCCCTCAAGCGGATGCACGGCAAGCCCGAGCTGCGGCGATGTATTGACGATATTCTCAATGTTGCGCGTATAGACCAACCCGGGCAAATGCAGAATTGCAGAGGCGCGCAGCCCCGTCCCAAGGTTCGTCGGATAAGCCGTCAGATAGCCCATCGTCTCATCAAAGGCAAGATCCAACCGCGCCTCAATGTAGTCATCGACGCGTGATGCCGTCTCAAATGCCTGTCTGAGAGAGAGCCCCGGGGTCATCGACTGAATGTGCAGATGATCGTCCTCGTTGACGAGAATGCTGACACGCGTATCCGCGCTGATGTATGCCGTCCGACGCGGCTGTACCTCGGCAAATTTCTCACTGATGAGCCGCTTCTCAATCAGAACCTCGCGCTGCAATGCGCTCAGCTGGTCAAGTTCAATCCGATCGCAAGGCTGCCCCAGCTCCGTACCAATGTCCACAAGGGAATCGTCGAGCTGCTGCGCGATCTCTGCCAGCTGCCTGAGATCCGCACGCCCCGGGAACGGCACCCCCACCAGATTGCGTGCAAGGCGCACACGGCTCGAGAGGACGACATCGCTGTCCGTCCCTTCCGTTCCGAACCACGAGAGACGGCTGCTCCGCAGGAGTGCATCAACTGCCATAGGACTGCTCCTCCATGCGGCTCTCCAGACTACGGATGCGGTCGCGGTACTCCGCCGCCTTCTCATACTCCTCACGTGCGACTGCCTCCTTCAGGCGCACACGCAGCTGCTCCGCCTCCTGACGGAGCATGATGGAGCTGCCCGAACGGCGCGGAATCTTCCCGCGATGAACACTCGATCCGTGAATCCGCCGCAGGAGCGGTGTGAGCTCGTGATGGAACGTCTCGTAACAGACCGAGCAGCCGATCTGCCCCGTCTGTGAGAGATCCTGAATTTTCATGCCGCAGTTCGGGCAGGTGATGTGCGGAGCATCCTCCTCATCGGTGCTCTCCTGCTGATTGCTGCCAAAGATGCCCTTGAGGAAATCCTCCGCCGATACATTCTGCTGCTGTGCGCGAAAGATCGATGCCCCATAGCGCGCCGCGCAGCTCATACATATATTCTTTTCGCTTCGACCGCCGGGACCAATCTGCACAATGTGCACGATCGCGTCATTGCGGCCGCATTCCTCACAAATCATTGCGTTTCCTTCCATCGGTTTCCGAATAGTTCGCTTCTTTTATGATGTATCGAATAACTAGCGGAAATTCTCCAGTGTCAATATCATCGTCTTCAGCATCTGGACACGTTCCTGTGCGATAAGTGTTTCCGAACAGAAAAGTCCCGTCACCATCTGCATGAGAAGTGCCGCTTCGCGTGTCTCCACCATTCCGTGCTGAACGAGGTAGCGCACCATCGACTGCATCGTTTCCATATCGGTCTCTTCGTCGATCTTTGACAGCATATCCTGATAGACGAGATCGCGCAGCGGCACCTGCACGATGCGGATGAAGCCGCCCAGCCCACGCCGCGACTCCACCACGAAGCCCTTATCCTGCGTGAAACGCGTGGAGAGCACATAGCTGATCTGCGACGGTGCACATGAAATCTCATCCGCAATATCCGTCCGCCGCAGCTCTACCTGCCCGTCCTGGCGCGTGGCAAGCTGACGGAGAATGTAGGACTCTATCATATCGGCAATGTTGCTCATCATATCACCTTCTCTGGATTCCCTTAATTGTGCTTTTCTCTATTATATTTGTTTTTTTGACTTTTAGCAAGTAGCAATTATATCAAGGGGAAAATAATTTTTTACGATCTGATGTTTTCCTATATGATGAGCGCGTTTTCGTAGAAATTTTTAGCTGAATGATATGCGCTATACTTGCAGCTTGATAACTTTTAGGGCATAATCATATATCATATAGAAAGAAGGAGAATATGTATGCTTAGGAAAATTGCACTTGCAACGCTTGCCGCCGTTACACTCTCTGCAGCGACACCCGCGCTCGCAACGGACTATCTCGCCAACACGAAGTCGGGCAAGTTCCACTACGCAACCTGCCGAACGATCAAATATCCCGACGCACCGCACTTCGTTCCCTACAGCTCACGCGAGGCGGCTATTGCCGACGGATACGAACCGTGTGGAGTGTGCCACCCGTAAAAAGACAAACATATCGTTGAGATTCCCTAACGCGCACTTGATGCGATAAATTGCTCAAAGAAAAAGCGCCGTTATGAACGGCGCAGCGAACAAGACATCAGTACCGCCGCAGGAACTCGCGGCCGAAGACGGTGACGGTGTAGTAGAAACCAATGAGGAACGGGAGGTATTCGGCGATGAGCCGCCAGCAGACGGCGACGATGCCGACGGTGCCTGCGGGAACAGTCGCTGCAAAGAGGAGGACGAAGCCGCCCTCGGCAATGCCGGAGCCGCCCGGGGTCGGGCTGAAGTAAAGCAGCATATTGAGGAAGATCATGCGCCCCATGACGGTGTACCAGTCCGCATCGGTCACGCCGAGCCCGAGCAGGAGGCACGGAACGACGGCGTAGATACAGAGGAGATTCAGCCCCGACTCGACAAATACCACGAGCATCTGACGCGGCGCACCGAGCAGGAGCGAGATCGCGCTCTTCGTATCGCGGTAGAGACCGAAGAGCTGATGCCTCTTCCTGTCCCGCAGACGGCGTGCGATCCAAACGACAATGTAGTCAAGAAAGCCGCGCCGCGCTCCCACAACGATGAATACAATGCCGAGAAAAGCCGCGAGTGTCACCGCCATCAAAATATCGTTCGACACGCCAGGGACGATGCCCTCATCGTGCAGAAAGATAAACGGCATACACAGTGCAAGAAAGAAGATTGAGAGCAGTGTCCGCACGATGACGAGCACCGCAGCCTTGCCTGTAGGTACGCCCGCATGGCGCAAAAACATGACCTGTGCGACTGCGCCGCCTGTCGCGCCCGGCGTAAGGAGCGCGAGGAAATAATTGCCGAAGATCACCTGTACCGCTTGGTACAAGGTGATTTTTTCATTGGAGATTTTGACGAGGTGCATGAGGCGGCTGCCGTCAAAGAACATCCCAAGCCCGACGGCAAGGAGTGCGAGGAGGAGTGACCACGGATGAAAGCGCGTCAGGTTCTGAAGGGTATTGATGTCCACCGTTGTGTAGATGACGGCAGCGGAGATGCCGACAACGAGCACAAAAAGAAGGAGAAAGCGCCGCGCAAATTTACTCATGCTCTACGCTCTCCCCCTTTTTCTACTCAGACAAATATTCTTCATGTGCCGCAAAGGCGTTGTGGCTGTGAATGGACTCCTCATTTTCACATGCGAGCGAGAAATATGCAAGCCCCGGCAGTGCACGCAGGGCGAGTACGGTGTCGCGCAAAATGTCCTCGACGAATTTCGGATTCTCGTACGCAGCCTCGGTGACATACTTCTCATCCGCACGCTTGAGCAGCGGATAAATGGGCGCAGAGCCCTGCCGCTCGAGCAGCTTTGCCAGTTCCTCGATGTAGATGCACGGCACGCCCTCGTGATAGCGGAGCCGCACGCGTGCTGTGGAACGCTGATTGTGCGCTCCGTACGCAGAGATCTCCTTGCTGCACGGGCAGAGCGAGGTGAACGGCATGGAGAGTCCAAGCTCAAACTGCATCGGTTCTCCGCGCCGCTTGCGCCCCGTAAAGGAGGCATCCACGTCGAGCAGAGACGCACGTCCGCTGACGGGTGCTCTTTTTTCGAGAAAATAGGTAAACGCGAGCGAAACCTCTGCCGCCTCGGCGTGAAGACGGTCAAGTGCCTCCGTGAGCATCGCGTCCATCTCCTCCTCGGCGAGCGGCTTCGCGCTCCACGGCAGGAGGATTTCGAGGAAGCGACTCATGTGCGTCCCCTTGAACTCCATCGGCAGGGACACGGTGAATGCAATGCGCGCGAGCACCTGCTGATAGCCGCCCGCCTGTTTCTTGATGAGAAAGGGCAGGCGCACTTCCTTGACACCGACGCGCTGAATCGCAATGCCGCGTTCGTCCTCACGGTTCTGTACGTCCAGCATCATCGTGCTCCTGATACATACGGAATCGGGTCGCGCCGCCCCGCCTCGGCAAAGCCGCGCAGGCGCAGGACGCAGCTGTCGCAGATGCCGCACGCCTCCGCGCCGCCCGCATAGCAGCTCGTTGTCAGTTCGTAGGGTGCGCCCAGTTCCGTACCAAGACGAATGATATCGCCCTTCGAGAGATGCTGCAGCGGAGTCTCGACAACGATGCGGCGACCGCGCTCCGCTGCAGCTGCCGTCGCCGCATCCGCCGCCGCCTGAAATGCGGCGATGAATTCGGGACGGCAGTCGGGATAGCCCGAGTAGTCGACAGAGTTCACACCGATGTAGAGATGTGCCGCCCCTACGCGCTCCGCATAGCCGAGTGCATAGCTCAGAAAGATGAGATTGCGTGCGGGTACATAGGTAACGGGAATCTCCGTGCGCTCTGCATCTCCCTCAGGCACATCAATCGCATCGTCCGTCAGCGCAGAGCCGCCGACCGCATCCATATTCGTCTCGATGATAAGATGCTCTGCCGCATGATAGTGCGCAGCAATCCGCTTTGCGCATTCCAGCTCACGGTCATGCCGCTGGTGATAGTCGAAGCTGATCGGATAGAGCTCATAGTCCGCTGCATGGGCGACCGCCATGCAGGTACAGCTGTCAAGCCCTCCCGAGAGCAGGATTACCGCTTTTTCCCCCATACGTTCCCTCTCATCCGCGCAGCGAGGCGACGGCTGCGGCAATATCCTTTGCGCCGTAGATGTACGAGCCCGCGACGAGAATATTTGCCCCTGCCGAGCGCACGGACTCCGCTGTCTCCGCATTGATGCCGCCGTCGACCTCGATGTCAACATCCAGTTCGTTGTCCATGACCGTATGATAGAGCGCGTGAATCTTGCCGAGCGTGTTCTCAATGAACTTCTGCCCGCCAAAGCCGGGGTTGACCGTCATGAGAAGCACCATATCCACATCGTCGATCAGCTCCTCGAGAGCGTAGATCGACGTGCCCGGATTGAGTGCGATGCCCGCCTTGCAGCCCGCTGCCTTGATCTGCTGAATGACACGGTGGGCATGGCGCGTCGCCTCAACATGGAACGTGATAATATCCGCTCCCGCCTTTGCGAACGACTCGATATGCGTCTCGGGATGCTCGACCATGAGGTGCACGTCAAAGACCGCCTTGGACACCTTACGCAGGCTCTCCACGACGCAGGGTCCCAGGGTGATGTTCGGCACAAACGTTCCATCCATCACATCGATATGGATGTACTCCGCGCCCGCCTCCTCTACGCGGCGCACATCTGCGCCGAGGTTTGCAAAGTCCGCCGAGAGAATGGACGGCGCAATGATGGTTGGACGCTCGATGTGAACGTGCTCTTCTTCCATCATTTCTTCTTCGTACTCGTGTTCATGTTCGTGTGCCATTGCGTTCTCCTATTTCTTCTTTGTTCTGCGTTCATTGAGCAATGCGATGTAGGCATCGTACCGCTCGCGTGAGAGTTCCTCTGCCTCCACCGCCGCCTTGACGGCGCAATCCGGCTCATGACTGTGACTGCAGGGGACAAAGCGGCAGCCCGTATAGCGGTCAAAGTCAGGAAAGCACGCGGCAAGATTCTCTGCCGTGACCTCCGTAAGTTCCTGCTGGGTAAAACCGGGGGTGTCGACCACATAGCCCCCCATAAAGGGCAGTAGCTCTGCACGCCGTGTCGTATGTCGGCCGCGCCCGATCTTCTCGCTGACCGTCCCCGTCACGAGAGCAAGCGACGGATCGAGTGCGTTCAGCAGGGAGGACTTCCCCGCGCCCGACGGCCCCGCGAGAACGGTAATCTCACCCGCAAGGCGTTCGCGCAGTTCCGCAAGCCCGGTTCCCTGCTCCGCCGAGACGCGCAGGACGGGATAGTCAGCCGCCTCGTATTCCGCAAGAAACGTCGCAGGATCGCTCGTGCAAAGCTCCATCTTGTTCACACAGAGGATGATTGTTTTCACCCCCGATAGCTCTGCGAGTACGAGGAAGCGGCTCACAACGAGCGGATGCGGGTCGGGCGATGCCGCCGCGACGGTGATGACGATCTGCGTGAGATTTGCCACACGCGGACGCTGCAGGAGGTTCGTACGCTCCTCGATGCGCTCAATCACGCCCTCCTCGGGCGATATGCGTTCCAAGGCAACAAGATCGCCGGGGACAAGCCCCATATCGCTGCGCCCCTTCTTGACCCTGCCGCGCAGCTTGCAGAGGATGATGCCATCCTCCGCTGCGACATGAAGCACATTGTTGTAGACCTTCAGGATACGTCCGTGCTCTGTCACCATGCACTCCCTACTCTGTCTTTTCCGTCTGGATACGGCGTCCGGCGGGGTCTTTGTCCGTCTTCTTCGTATCGCCGCCCTTCGTATCTTCCTTCGTGCCTGTGGTCTTGCTGCCGCTCGAAACAACAAGGCGAACAGCAGTGCCGGAGTCTACCTCCGTTCCTCCCGCAGGGGACTGACTGACAACGGTTCCCGCCGCCTGTGTGCTCGCCTCTTCGGAGATGCTGCCAACTTTCAGGTTGCTGCCTTCAATCATCGTACGGGCTCGATCCGAGGGTACGCCCTTCACATCGGGGATGGTGACTTTCTTGATCTTCTGTCCCTTGCTGACGGTGATGTCCACCGACTGCCCCTTGCTGATGCGCGTGCCGCTGCGCGGATCCTGTGAGATGACAGTGCCGCTGTCCTCATCGGAGAACGTCTCATAGGATGAGCCGAGCCGTAGCCCCATCTGCTGCAGCTTTGCAACTGCATCCGCCTGTTTCAGCCCGCGCAGATTCGGCATCTCAAGCTCCTCGCCGCCCTTGCTGACGTAGATGGTGATCGTGCGCTCCTCCTTGACCGTCGTGCCCGCCTCCGGGGTCTGCGAGACAACAACGCCCACGGGGACGGAAGCATCAAAGGTCTCTGCAACGGTGACGCGCAGATGCTGATCCTCAAGGATCTGACGCGCAAGTGTGAGCTGCTTGCCCGTCACATCGGGTACGGTGATCTCCACCGAGCTCCAAAACTTTCCAAAGCTCAGGAAAAATCCCGTAAAGAAGCCGAGCATGAGGATGAGCACAAGGCCAAATTTGAATTTCTTCGTGCGGAAAAAGGACTTCTCCTCCACCGCTGACGCTTCTTCCTCCTCCGCCTCGGCGATTGCACTGATCTCCTGTGCCTCTACGGGCGAGAGCACGCGTGTCGCATCGGGATCGAATGCCGGCATCGCAGCCGTATCGCCGCGCATCATCTGCTCCGTGCGTGTGATTTCCTGCACGAGCAGACGGCTGTCGGGACGCAGTGCGGGCTCCTTTGCCATCATGCGCGTCACGAGAGCTTCCTCGACGGGCGGGATGTTGGGAACAACGGAGCGCACGGGCGGTGCCTCCTCCTCCAGATGCTTCCGTGCAATGCTCACCGCCGTGTTGCCGTCGAACGGAATACGTCCCGTCAGCATCTCGTAGAGCACAACGCCGAGGGAGTAGACATCCGACTTCGGTGTGATGATCGTCCCGCGTGCCTGCTCGGGCGAGAAGTAATGCACCGAGCCCATAATATTGTCGTTGTAGGTCATCGTGGATTCTGTGACGGCGCGTGCAATGCCGAAGTCCGCGACCTTCACGTTGCCGTCAGGCATGACGAGGATGTTGTGCGGCTTGATGTCACAGTGTACGAGGTTGTTTGCGTGCGCCTGTGCGAGTGCCCCTGCGATCTGACGTGCGATCTCCAGTGCCTGCGCTGCGGGCACCGGCCCCTCCTCCTTGATCCGCTCCTTCAGCGTGCGTCCCGGAACGTACTCCATGACGATGTAGTGCCGCCCCTCGGCAACGCCGACATCAAACACGTTGACGATGTTTGGATGAGTGATGCGCGCGGCCGCCTTTGCCTCGCGCTGAAACCGCGCGATAAACTCCGTGTCGTTCTCATACTGCTGATGGAGAATCTTGACGGCGACGGTGCGCTCCAAAAGCTGATCCTTTGCCCGATAGACATCCGCCATGCCGCCGCTGCCCACAAGCATTTCCAGCGCGTAGCGTCCATCCAAGACACGCTCAACCATGTTCGTTCCTCCTAACGCCTCTGCCATGCACTGCCGAGGTCTCTATCTCAGAAAGGTTCTCCTGCATTTCATCGCAGTCCTGCAAAATATGTCTGTATCACCGCGCGTGCAATCCCTGCTGCAGCACGTCCGCCAAAGCCGCCTTCTTCCACGATGACCGCCATGACAATTTTTTGTCCGCCGCGCTCCGCCGAGCCGATGAACCACGCATGATCCGTGCCGCTCGCATTCTCTGCTGTCCCTGTCTTGCCCGTGACGCGCACGCCCGCGACGTCTGCCGCTGTCCCCGTCCCCGCTGCAACAACATCCGCCATATAGCCATCGATGACTGCCGCACGCGCCGCCGTTGTCGCCGTTCGCCATGCGGTGGGACTTGCCTCGTAAAGCGGCATCCCGTCCTTCGTCAGCACGGCATCTACGACGTACGGCTGCATCACACGCCCGCCGTTCGCGAACGCATCCGCAACGAGTGCCATCTGCAGGGGCGTCACGAGGAGTTCCCCCTGACCGATGCCGATCTGTGCAAGCTCTCCCTCACTGAGGTTCTTTAGCTCCGGCACATGCGCCGCCGCCATCGAAATCTCGGGGGCGGTGAGTTCCGCCCCGATGCCGAAACGCTCACATGCGGATGACAGACCTCGTGCACCGAGACGCAGGGCAAGTGTCGCAAAGGTGACGTTGCAGGACTCACGCAGTGCATCTGCAAGGTGAAGTTTGCCATGCACCTCTCCATGACTTTCATGCAGGACGTAGTCCCTACCAATGGCAAGTTCTCCCGTGCAGGTGAACACCTCATCGGGATTTGTCACGCCCGCCTCGAGCGCAGCATCCGCAATCAGTGTCTTGAACGTCGAGCCCGGCGGATAGAGCCCGTGCGTCGCACGGTTCAGCAGCGGACTGTCTGCACGCGCTGTGAGTTCGTCCCAGTTTTGCTCCGCCGTGGCAGGATCGAACGAAGGGGCACTCACCATCGTGAGTATCGCTCCCGTCTCCGCATTCATGACGACGACTGCACCACGCCGTGCTCCGAGCGCATGCCATGCCGTCTCCGACAGCTCTGCATCGACGGTCAGGCGGACATCATAGCCCGCATCTGCACGCAAAAGGGTGCGCAGAGGCCCCATGTGCAGAGCATCCGTTGTGACACCGCTGAGTGCCGACCCCGCGACCTGCTCCACGCCCGTCGCACCATAACGCTCCGTCTGATAGCCCGTCACGGGCGCGAGAATCCTGCCATAGGGATAGGAACGCACGCCATCTGCCGCACTTTCGGCGAGTACGCGTCCCCCATGATCGAGGATGCGCCCGCGCACGATGTCCTTTTCCATGAGTGCCGACCGCGTATTGAGCGGGTGCGCGGCAAGCTCATCGCCGTCCCAAACGCTCAGCTTCGCAAGATAGAGGATCTGAACACCGATGAGTACGAGTAGGAAGGATGCCGCAACAGCAATATGTTTTCGGATTTTCCGATCAGTCATCTGCCGCCTTAACCTCCCCCGAGAGTGCCGTCAAGATGCCGACCAGGATAAAACTCGCCGCCATCGAACTGCCGCCGTAGCTGACAAACGGCAGTGTAATCCCCGTGAGCGGCAGGAGTTTCGTCACACCCGCCGTGATGATGAACGCCTGCAGGAGGAGACTTGCGGCACAGCCCGCAGCGAGCAGCGACTCCTGCACGCGTGGCAGCCCCATCGCAATACGACTCCCCCGCCAGAAGATCAGCGCGTAAACCATGAGCACAAGCACACCGCCGATGAGCCCAAACTCCTCGGCAATCGCCGCAAAGATGAAGTCCGTGTGCACCTCGGGGATGAGCAGCGGATGCCCCTCGGCAAAGCCCGCGCCCCAGATGCCGCCCGAACCAATCGCAAAGAGCGACTGCACGACCTGATAGGACATGCCGTTCGGATCTGCCCACGGATACAGCCAGATGTCAAAGCGCACGCGAACGTGACCGAAGAGCGCATAGCTGAGTGCCGCTGCAATGACGATGAACAGCCCCGCAAGGAAGACGTAGGATTTGCGCCCTGTCCCCATATAGGTCATAAGCACCGCCATCCCGAAAAAGAGCAGTGCAGAGCCGAGGTCACGCGCGATGACGAACATGAGCACGGCGAGTCCCCAGAGTGCGACGAGCGGTGCGATAAAGCGCACGGGCGGCAGATGAAGAAAGAGGAAACGGCGTGCGGGGAGGGTCAGCACGGCGAGATGGTCGGCAAGATATGCCGCAAGGAAGAAAATGAGCAGAATCTTACCAAACTCCGATGGCTGCATCGAAAAGGAGCCAAACGTAATCCAGTTCTTATTGCCGCCGATGCTCACGCCGAAAATCAGCGGAAGCACTAGGATCACCGTTGTCGTAAGCCCAAGTACATAGGGATAGTCGAGCATCCGTCGAAGGCGCGTCCAGAGGAGCACGACGAGTGCCCAAGCTGCAATGCCGACACATGCCCACCGCAGCTGCGGCACAAAAAGCTCCGGTTTCAGACGCGCAATTTCAGCAAGTCCGACAGCGAGAAGCACATAGGCAAGCGCGAGTGGAACGCAGTCCAACTTGCAGCGTGCAGCGAGCACATAGCTCGCTGCACCCGCACAGAGAAGGAGTGCGAGCCACGGCAGATACGCGAGCTGCGTATGCCAGTCAAACGACCATCCCGGCTGTCCCGCCCCCTGTTTTAGAAACAGAACGCCAAGTGCGCAGACGAGAATCCCCACAGGCGCAAATTTCAATCCGCCGGTCATGGCATTTCGTATGCGATTGCAATCGCCGTGATATTGTCACTGCCGCCCCCTGCAAGCGCCCGCTCCGCCATGCGCTTTGCGACATCGGAGAATTCGCCCCCGAGCAGGGAGGCAAGCGCATCGTCATCCACCATATTCGTCAGCCCGTCCGTCGCGAGGAGAAGACGATCGCCCGTCTCGAGCGGGAAGGAGTCCCCATCTACATGGAGGTGCTCCTCAATGCCGACGGCGCGCAGGAGGAGATTTTTGCGCGGATGGTGCTGCGCCTCCTTCTCGCTCAGTTCCCCTCGTGCGACAAGTTCCTCCACATAGGAGTGGTCGCGTGAGACCTGCCGAAAGACACCGCGCCGCAGAAGATAGAGACGGCTGTCCCCAACGTGTGCATAGTACGCCATGCCCGCGCTCTCATCGATGTGGAGGACGGTCGCCGTCGAGCCCATCCCCTCGTACGAAGAATTGCCCGCAGCGGCAGAGAGCACCTGTGCATTCGCACGCAGGACAGCGGATTTCAGTGCCGCCGTATCCATCGGTGCCCCTTCGTTTGCCATATCGTGCACAGCGGCGACCACCATGCGGCTCGCCACCTCCCCCGCCGCGTGACCGCCAAGCCCGTCGGCGACAACGTAGACGGCAGGAGCAAATACGCCGTAGCTGTCCTCGTTCGATGTCCGCACGCGTCCGATATCCGACGCACTCGAAACCTCTATCATGTGCTTACCTCTCAAAACGCAGGGCAACGGCGTCGATCCGCAGGACATCACCCGCGCGCAGATACGCCCGCCCCGTCAGAATCCCATCGTTCAGATAGGTGTGGTTGCGGCTGTCCAGATCCTCCACAATATACGCATCTTCTCTCTGATAGATGGATAGATGGTGATGGGATACAAAATTATCCGCAAGTACAATATCGTTGTCTGCACTGCGACCGATGGAAAGCCCATGCCCCACGGGAAAACGCAGGCCGACCAGTCCCTCGCCTGCAACGGCGACCAGAGACGCCGCTCCGGCAGACGGCTGCGGCGGACGTGCCGCCCTGAGATCCGCATGCAGCGTGCCAAACATCATACGTCCGAGCCGCACGACAACGTAGGCGAGCCAGAGAAGCGCACCGTATTCGAGCAGCACGCGCAGGACTTTCAATGCAAGTGCAGGCATCAGAGCACCCCGTAACGTAGAGCAGTCGTACCGAGACGAATCTCGTCGCCGTCACGCAGCCGCTGCGCCGTGATGCGCACGCCGTTCACAAAGCTGCCGTTACGGCTCTCGGCATCGTAGAGCACATGACGGTGTTGCTCGTACGCAATCCACGCATGAACGCGCGAGACATTCGTATCTGTCAGGATAAACTCACTCTGCGGCATACGCCCCATATAGATCTTGCGCTCACCGAGGCGCATTGCAATGCCCTCATCAGCACCACTGAGCACCGTGAGTGTCGCGATTTCATGCACAGGAGGGAGGTTCAGACAGCGCGCATCCATCAGCGACGGACGTTCAAGCACGATCGTCTGCGCCATCGTATCATGGGAGACCGGTGTCTCCGACACGGGAACGCACGCGTGCTGCATCCGTGCCTCCATATGATAAGAGCCCGCGCGCAGGCTTTCATCCAGTGCAAAGCAGATGCTGAGTTTGCCATCCATCGTGAGATCCGCACGGATGATGTATTTCTTGAGTGCCACCCCCAGCTCATCCGCCACGCGATGCGAGCAGAGCCGCTGGTAATCCTCCGTCCCGAGCGAGATGACATAGGAGTTCGCAAGCCCCTTGCCCGCGCCCTGCCTCTTTGCCTCCTTCTCAAGCCCCTTGATGAGCTCGACCGGCTCGAGATGACTACTGAACTTACGGTTGAAAAAACCTTCGATATGATCTCCCAGAAAAGATTCCACGCGATCCATCATCGTGCAATACTCTCCTTTGGTTACAAACTAAATCGTTTTCGCGAACTTCTATATCATACCATAAAAGTACAAATTTTTATAGTCCCGCTTCCATGAGACGGTTGCGCAGCTGTCCGCACGCCGCCTGGATGTCCGTTCCCATCTCGCGCCGCAGCGTCACTGTGATGTGCCGCTCCTCGAGAGTTTTTTGGAAACGTCGGATCGTCTCTTTGCTGGGACGAAAGAGATTACGCTCCGCAACGGGATTGATGGGGATGAGGTTCACACTTGCAAGCTGTCCCCGCAGGAGTTTTGCAAGCTGCTCCGCCTCACGCACACCGTCATTCAGATCACGAATCAGGATGTACTCGTAGGTGACGCGCCGCTTCGTCCGCTCCGCATACATACAGGCTGCACGCAGTACATCCGCAAGCGGGTACATGCGATTGACGGGCATGATCTCAGAGCGCAGTGCATCCGTCGGCGCGTGCAGGGAGATGGAGAGCGAGATGGGGATGCCCTCCTTTGCCAGCCGCTCGATGCCGGGCACAATGCCCGAGGTCGAGAGCGTCACACCGCGATAGCTCAATCCGATGGTATAGTCCTCGTGTAGAAGACGCAGTGCCGCAATCACATTGTCGTAGTTCTCGAGCGGTTCGCCCGAGCCCATGACGACAATCGTATCGACACGCGCCCCCTCCTGCCGCAGGAAGTCCGCAATACCGATCACCTGCGCCGCGATCTCCCCCGCGGTCAGATTGCGCTGCAGCCCGTGCAGTGTTGACGCGCAAAATGCGCAGCCCATGCGGCAGCCCGCCTGTGTCGAGACACAGACGCTGTTGCCGTACGAATGGCGCATCAGCACCGTCTCTGCCGTCTGCCCGTCCGCAAATTCATAGAGCAGCTTGATCGTCGCACCGTCAGCGGAGTGGAGACGCGAGATGACCTTTGGTCGTTCGATGGAGAACTGTTCGGCAAGCTGCGCACGCAGAGGCTTGGACAAATTATCCATCGCATGAAAAGAAACCGCACCGCGCTGATACATCCATCGAATGATCTGATCTGCGCGGAAACGGGGAATGTCATGCTCTTTGAGGGCTTCGGCAAGCCGTTCCTTTGTCCATCCAAAGATATTCATAGTCGCCTCATGCGTGCGATAAAGAAGCCGTCAGGGCCGTCCGTCTCGGGCATGATCTGTACCATGCGCTCCGCACTTTTCTGCATCGGAAGAAACGCCCCCGTCTCCTCAAGCACAAAATCTGCGTGCGTCTCCAAAAAGGTGCGGACAACGGAGGCATTCTCGCACTCCTCCATGGTACAGGTGCTGTAGACCAGTATTCCGCCGTGTTTCACCGCCTGTGCTGCACGCGCAAGGATGTCGCGCTGCAGAGGCGGCAGTGTCTTTGCATCCCGTACGCTTTTCTTCCAGCGTGCGTCGGACTTACGCCTGAGAACGCCGAGCCCCGAGCAGGGCGCATCGACGAGCACACGATCCGCCTGTTCCGCATATGCCGCACCGATCTCACGTGCGTCGCGCATCTGTGTCTCGATGATGGAGATGCCGAGACGCTTCGCGTTGCGCTCGATGCGGCGAATCTTCTCCTCGTAGATGTCAAACGCGAGGATGCGCCCGCGATTTTCCATGCGCTGTGCAATGTGTGTCGTCTTGCCGCCAGGTGCAGCACAGGCATCGATCACCGTCATGCCCGGCTCCGGAGCAAGCACATGCGCGACGAGCATCGAACTCTCGTCCTGCACCTGTGCCAGCCCCTCGCGCAGAGGTGCGAGCTCATCGAGTGCACCATGCGCGGCGAGCACAATGCCGTCCGGCACCCGTGCAGAGGCACGCACCTGCGCCCCCGCCGCCGCAAGTTGCGCCATCAGCGCGTCGCGGTTCGTACGCAGTGTGTTCACACGCACGGAGAGCGGCGCACTCGTATTGTTGCAGCGACAGAGCTCCTCCGTCCGCTCGTATCCATAGGTACGCATCCATCGTTCCACCATCCACTTCGGATGCCATGTCCGCAGGGCAAGTGCGTGCGCATCCCGCCCCTCGGGGAATGCCACACGCTCCGGCTCGCGCAGTGCTGCGCGGAGAACACCGTTGACGAACGCGTCCGCCCCCCTGCGCCCATGTTTTTTTGCAAGCTCCACCGCCGTATTGCACGCAGCAGAGGGCGGCACGCGATCCATGCAGAAGATCTGGTAGAATCCCAGACGCAGGAGCTCGCGAATGGCGGGCTGCGCCTTGCGGATGTCAGCGACGTAGCACCCGATCATATAGTCGAGCGATGCGCCCGCCTTCGTGACACCGTAGACGAGTTCCGTCAGAAAACGGCGGTCACGCTCCGACAGCTGCACCTCACGCAGTGTTTCTGCAAGCGCGACATTGGCATATGCGTCCTCAACGTGTACCCGTTGGAGCACCCGCATCGCCAGCTCACGCACATGGTCGATCTTTTCCTCACGGTAGTTCTGCATTATGCCCCCTTTCTCGTGTCGTCCGATGGCGGTTCAATGATCTCCTCCAACTGGCGGCGTACCTCGTTCATATCCACGCTTGTATTGTAGCACGGGCCGTTCGGGCGAATATTGAGAACCCCCACCGCCGGCAGCGGGAAAACGTCCTGTATCCCGCTCATCAGATCGCGCTCGCACGCAATCGCAAGCACCGCTTTCGGGCGCATATTGTAGATGATCTGGCGGGCAAGCGTGCCACCCGTCGCCACAAAAAAGTGAAATCCCATCTCCTCCGCGAGTGCCACGAGATCACCGATGTTGCAGCCGCCGCATCGCTTGCAGTTGTTTGGGTCGCGCGTCACCTTGTGCGGGCAGCTCGCAAGCTGCAGACAGTGCGGCGTGACGACGAGCAGACGGTTCGCAGGCACGCGGATGTGCATGCGGTGAAAGAGCAGATTGCTCACGGCGATAAACGAGCCCTCAAGCCTGCGCCGCTTCACGCCAAAAATTGCCCCGAGACGCACAGCTGCGGGAAAGAGCAGATTGATGAGCTCATAGGTCTGCCGTTTCATCCACGGCAGATAGGGCAGCCCTGCAATCGCCAGCACCATATTGAAGAGCCCAAAGAAGGACAACAGAACGGCGAGCGTCAACGCGCCCCCAATGACCCACGGCAAAGCCGGCTGAATCCGTTCAAGTCCCGGTACGCCGATGTACCAGATCCCAAAGAGGAGCATCGCCGCAAGCACCGTCACAAGGAGCAGCATACCGATGAAAAGCCGCTTTTTCGGACGCGACGGGAGTGCGATGGTCTTTTTCTCTCCCGCCGTCTTGCCGTTCACCGTCAATGTCTGCTCACTCATGGCAAAACCTTCCGCCAACGGGAAGTGTATAACCGTTCAAAAAGGCACGCGCCTCCATCATCTTCTTGCCGGGTGCTTGAATCTCTGTGATCTCCACATCCTCATTCCCTGTGGCAACGATGAGCCCCACCTTGCAGTCGGCGGCGACAATCGTCCCTGCGGGCGCATTTGCAGTACGCTTCGAACGATGCATTGCACCGATCTTGTAGACCGCGCCATCTAGTACGGTCTGCGCATACGGCGTTGGGTTCAGACCGCGCACAAAGGCATCGAGTTCCTGCGCCTTTTTCGACCAGTCCATCGCGACTGTCTCGCGTGTAATGCGTGCGGCATAGCAGGATGCACCCGTCTGCGGCGTGCGCACGAGCGTCCCTGCTGCAAGTCGCTCAAGCGTCTCGACGAGAAGACTTGCCCCCGTGTCCATCAGTGCGTCGTGCAGTGTGCCATACGTCGTGTCCGCATGAATCGGCACTTCTCTCCACAGGAGCATATCGCCCGTATCAAGCCCCGCATCCATCTGCATCGTCGTGATACCCGTCACCTGCTCCCCCGCCATAATGGCGTGCTGAATCGGTGCCGCCCCACGGTACTTCGGCAGGAGGGATGCGTGCACATTGATGCAGCCGTGAACGGGCACGTCCAGCACCTCCTGCGAGAGGATCTGACCGAATGCGACGACAACCGCTACATCGGGTTTCAAATCTCGAAATGCGGCGACAAACGCCGCATCGCGTGCACGCACGGGCTGAAGCACGGGGATATCATGCGTCACTGCCCATGCCTTCACGGGCGGCGGACTGAGCTTCTTCCCCCGTCCACGCGGGCGGTCGGGCTGCGTGACAACGGCGACGACCTCCGCGAGATCGGATCGTGCCGCAATCGCCGCAAGCGTCGGCACGGCAAAATCCGGCGTCCCCATAAAGACGACACGCATCCTCGTCACTCCTTTTCCTCCGCCTTGCGCAGACTCACAGCGATGTCGATAAAGAGCCTGCCGTCGAGGTGGTCGCACTCGTGCTGAATACAGCGCGCCAAAAGCCCATCCGCCGTCAGAGACCGCTGCCGGCTGCGCCGATCCGTATACTCCACCGTCACCCGCTCCGCACGCTCCACATCACCATAGACCTGCGGCACCGAGAGACAGCCCTCCGAGTCCACTACCGTGCCCTCACGCATCGTGATAACGGGATTCACAAGCTCCAATAGCCCGTGCTCGTCCTGCACGTCGATCACCACGATGCGGAGGGATTTCCCCACCTGCGGCGCGGCAAGCCCCACGCCATCGGCGGAGTACATCGTCTCCGCCATATCGTCAAGCAGCTGCCGATGCCGCTTTGTAAGCCGCTCAATCGGTTCTGCCACCTGTTTTAGGACGGGATCGCCCGCCTTTTTGATTTCCAGTATTGCCATAGATTTTCCTCGTTTATAAGTGCAGATGATAAATCCGCACAGCATTGTCATAGAACACCGCATTCCAATGCTCCTCGGGAATGAGCAGCTTCGTGAACGCAATGTAATCGTCAAAATTCGCAAGCGGCCAGTCCGTCCCGAACATGAGACGGTCATAGGCATTGAGATAAGCGAGCCATCCGCGCAGCTGCTCGACGTAGAACTTCTTGCGCGTACAGAATAGCTCAAAATCCTGAATTTTACCCGCAAGCATCCCCGAGAGATCGGCACTCACATTCGGATTTTTCTCCATCACGGCGACCGCGTCCGTGAAATACGGTTCGCCAAAATGACACATGACAAAATGCACATCACGGAACTTCGTCGCCGCTTCATCCATCACATTTGGATGGGCGTACTTGAGCAGTGCCTTCTCCGTCGCCGTCAGCCCCGTATGCACAGCGACGGGCTTCTTGTACTGTGTGGCAAGCTCGTAGACGGGCGCAAGCATATCATCATAGATATAGAAATAATGATAGCCCGGATAGAGCTTGATGCCGACGCATTGCTCGCTTTTTAGGTGCTGTTCGAGTGCGGGCAAAAGTTTTTCGATGCGCCCCTCCGCGATCTCTGTCACGCCGTCGCCCCCGATACCCACACAGTAATGAAAGATATCGGGATAGTTCGGACTCGTCTCCTCCACAGGCAGATTGCCCATCACAATCCCGTGGACAATGTTCGACGCACGAAAGTCGCGGCGCAGAGCCTCCTCCGTATTCTCGTGCCCCGCTGCCCGCGCCACCGTATCAAAATACTCCCCTCTGCCAAAGTGCAGGTGGGCATCAATGATCTTCATGTATATTCGCTTTCTAAAAACAATTAACTATCCGTTTAGTTTACCATATTCGTCAATAGTTTTTCGTGATAAATGAGACAATGTTTCACAGCAAATCCATCATCCGATGGGTCTGCGGGATGATGCGGACGTCGGACAGATGGCGGAGGGCGATGCATTGGAGCTCGAGGAGTCGTGCGGGTGTAGGTGCAGTACAGCCGCCGTAGGGCGTAACGGGTTGGAGAATGAGGAGTGTCGCGGGTGCGATGTCGGCAACGAGGTGCGCCGCACGCTCCACATCCTCTGCGCGCGTCTCTGCCGCGACGACAACCTTGACATAGACATCCACTGCGCGTGCAACTTCAAGAAAGCGTGCGTGCGCATCCCAGACAGGCGCAGACAGGACATCGGGCAGTTTCAGATCCATGCTGATGTGTGAAATACAGTCGATGCACTCTGCAAGAGCTCTGTCGAGCGTTCCATTTGTTTCCAGGAAAACGGGCAGTTCGATATGTGCGGCAAGCTCCTTGATAAAGGAAACATGAAGCAGCGGCTCCCCGCCCGTAATGCTGAGCGAGTGATGCGGGACATCCCCTGTAAGACGCGTGACAATCTCCGCTACCTGCTCCACCGAAAGAGGATTTTCGTATGGGACGAGCTCATGCGTACCCACCCGCTCCTCGACCATGCAGTGCGCATGACCTCCGATCTCGTTCTCCGTGTCACAGTAGGTACAGTCGAGGTTGCAGCCCTCAAGCCGCACGAAAATCTGACGGCAGCCGACGTATTTCCCCTCCCCCTGTATGGAGGAAAAGATTTCGATGATGTTCTCGCGCATATCAGTCCTTCGTATAAGTGACAGAGGACTTCGGCGACTCCCAGACGGTCAGCGCGGTCAGCTCCGCAGGGGATGCCACAACCGCCTCACATGCCGCAAGCCGCTCGAAGATGATGCGTGCCAGATTTTCTGCCGTTGGATTCACCCCATCGTGAAACGGAGGAAGATCGTTCAGATAGTAGTGATCGAACTCGTCCAATATTTCGGCAAGTGCCTTTTTCGCAATCTTGAAGTCGATCAGCATTCCGAGTTCATCGAGCTGCGTTCCCTGAAACGTTGCCTCAACCACCCAGTTGTGCCCATGCAGGCGGTCGCATTTGCCTGGATAGTTCACGACACGGTGCGCGGCCTCGAATGCGCCCTCGACGCATAATGTATACATAATTGTTCTCCTTTTATTGAAAAGAGACTGCTGCACTCATGCAGCAGCCCCTTTGTTATTTCACGTCGCTCATGACCTCATCCATGCTCATGGCGCGCGTATGCTTCGTATGGCTCCACTCGTGCTCGTTGCGGTGGATGAATCCGAGGAAGATGATCGGAATCCACGAATAGATGAACACCGGGTAGAGCAGCAGATAAAACCATGCCTTCAGCTTCGCACGCACCTTGATGAGGATAATCATGGGCAGGACGTACTGCCCGATCATAATCGCGGTCATGAGCTGCGACGGCAGGAACTTATAGATGCTCGTATAGAACGGCGGGAATGCCAGCTGCACATAGCTGATGATGATGAAGAACGTCGACATCATCAGGAAATGTGGCTGCAGCAGATAGATGCAGCCGTCCCAGATGCGGATGTCGCGACGCTTCCAGCCCTCGCGGATCATCGTCGGGATGAAACGGTGCGCCACGTCAAACTGCCCCTGTGCCCAGCGGCGGCGCTGATTCCACGCCTGCTTGAACGTCAGCGGCTTTTCATCATAGACGATGGCATCATGTGCCCATGTCGTCTTGATGCCCTCCGCGAGCAGCTTCATCGTGAACTCCATGTCCTCCGTGAGACAGGTCGCACGCCAACCGTGCCGTTTCAACACATCTGTCGTAATGCACATGCCCGTGCCGCCAAGACACGCCGAGAGCCCGATGTTCGTCTTGGCGAGATGGGAGATGTGGTCAATGACCCAGAACGCAATTGCAAACGTCCCCGCAACCCAGGTGTCGTAAGGGTTCTTCGCATCGAGAAACCCCTGAATGACCTTGTCGCCCTTGAGCAGGCGATTATTCATCTCCTTGAGAAAATTCGGATGAACGAGGTTGTCTGCGTCGAAGATCGCAATCGCATCATATTCCTTGTCCATCTCGAAGAGACGTTCAAACATCCATTCGAGGGCAAAGCCTTTACTTTTTTTCGTCGCATGTGTACGCACACACACGATTGCACCGTGCTTGCCCGCAATCTCTGCCGTTTCATCCGTACAGTTGTCTGCGATGACATAGATGTCATACAGCTCCTTAGGATAGTCGAGACGGTTCAGATTCTCGATCAGCTGACCGATGACCGCCGCTTCATTGTGTGCGGCAACCACAACGGCAAACGTCTTTTCGGGGGTCAGGATCTTCTGCTCCCTCCGCCGCCAGAGACAGCAGAAGCCGATACAAAAGAAATAGAGGGTAAAAAGTAGAAGAATAATCTGCATCGGCACCATAATGATGTCGAAGATATGTGCCGGAAGATAGTGCGAAACAAATTGAACGAACTCAGTCATGTGGGTTCAGCCTTCCTTTGCACGCGCCATAACGGCAATCGCATGATTAACAATCCCAAAGAGTGCATAGGTCGCAAAGATGCCGGCAAAGACAGAGGGCAGGATCGCTGCGCTGCCGAAATAGAGGATTGCAACGAATATGAGAAGCGCAAAAATTTTGGAGACCATATAGATTTTCTCTCCGCCCCCCTTGAAATCAGGATAGTGCACATGACTGACCATCAGATATGCAGTCACAGCAACGGCGATCGGGTAGACCAGTCCGAACGAGGTCGGATCGACCTTGAGCTCGAGAAAGAGCCACGTCGACATGGCGACGAGATTGCCGCCCGCCGGAATCGCAAGCCCCATAAAGTAGCCGTGCACAACACTCGCATTCACGTTAAAACGCGTCAGCCGCCACATGCCGCAGACAGCGAAAAAGATCGTTACGGCGATGCCGAGAAAACCATAGTTATGCAGGGCAAGCGTCCATGCAAGGATCGCGGGCGCAACGCCAAACGAGCCGAGGTCACAGAGCGAGTCCATTTCCTTTCCGAATTCGCTGGACACGCCGAACGCGCGTGCAATACGCCCGTCCAGACCATCTGCGATGAGCGCGCAAAAGATGAAAATTGCGCCCCAGTCAAGATGTCCCTCAACCGTCGAAAGAATCGAGCACATACCAAAGACAAGATTCATTGCCGTACACAGATTCGGCAGAAACCGTCTGTAATTCATTCGCTTTCGAGCCTCCCCAGAACGGTCTTGCCGCCCTGCACCTTTTCGCCCTTTTGCACCAAGATCGCTGCGCGCTCGGGCATGACGATCTCAAGGCACGAGCCGAAACGGATCATGCCGTAGATATCCCCCTGTCTAAGCTTGTCGTCGAGCGTCACCCACGAAACGATGCGGCGCGCAAGAATGCCCGCAATCTGCTTCACCGTGATGCGCAGATCGCCGCGGTCAATGCCGATCAGGTGGTGCTCGTTCTCAAAGCCGACCTCGTCCTTATACGCAGGCTGAAAACGTCCGCAGTAGTATCGCTGCAGCTTGATCTCGCCATTGATGGGGCTGCGGTTGACATGGACATTGAACACCGACATAAAGATGACGATCTTATTGCACTTCTCCCCCACGAAGTCGTCCATCCCGACGGATGAGATCTCCGTGACCGTTCCATCCGCAGGTGAGAGAATGTGGTTCATATCCTGCACAATCTCACGCGCAGGACTGCGGAAGAAATATGCGAAGTAGCACGCGAGCACGACAAATGGAATCGCCGCGTACGGATGTGCAAAAAATCCGAGAATAACAGCCAAAATAAGCGCCGCGCCGATAAACTTATAGCCCTCGCTTACAATGACCATGCGCATCCGCCTCCTTATAAAAATTCTGAGCCAGATTGTACTCCTAAGCAAACCCTAGTGAAGCAAACGGGAAAAGTACACGTTCTGCCCCCTGCGGATTTTATTCGTTCAAGCGAAGCGCGTTTGGAATCCGCAGGTATTTAGGCAGATAAGTGTACGACCGTTTGCGTAACGAGGTGTTTGCGAGGAGTACATAGGCGTGTTACACTTGCATCAATTATAATGGAAAGCCTATTCTTTGTCCACAGATACGGCTTTTATTTTCGCGAGGCGTGTACCTTCAGCACGAATTTCGGCAGAGCAAGCAATCGCCCCGCACGCTTCGGCTGAAGCATCCCGCGAAAGAGCCATTCGAGCTTCGCCTTCTGCATCCAGCGCGGCGCGCGCTTCATCACGCCCGCCATCACGTCGAGCGTCCCGCCGACACCGATGGCAACGGGCACGCCAAGCTCCGCCAGATGTGAGGCAATCCACTTCTCCTGCTTCGGCACGCCAAGTGCCACAAGCAGGAGGTCAGGCTTCGCCGCCTTGATCTCCTCGATGATTGCCGCATTGTCCTCCGGCTTGAAATAGCCATCGCGCACACCAACAATCTCGATGCCGGGGTACAGCTTCTCTGCCTTTGCCTTTGCCTTCTCCGCAACGCCGGGCGCAGAGCCGAAGAAGTAGACGCGCCGCCTCTCTGAGGGTGCCGCACGCAGCAGTTCCTGCGCGAGATCATAGCCCGCCACACGCTCGGGCATCCGATGCCCGAGGTGGCGCGCCGCCCAGACCGTCCCCGCCCCGTCCGCCACGACGAGTGCCGCAGCATTGAGGATGTCGCACAGTTCGGGGTCATGCGTCGCACGCATAATCATCTCCGCGTTCGCCGTGGCAATCATCACACCCGCACGCTCGTCCATATAGGAACGCACGGCGGCAACCGCCTCCGTCATCGTGACCGCATCGACATGCACGCCCAGTATATTGACACGCTCGCTCAAGGGCATTCCCCTCCCACATCGTGAAAAGAGAGCGTCTCTCTCCGGACGCCCTCTATTTTTACTCGTTACTGCGCGGCATTATCCGCCTTTTTCTTCGGCACAGCCGTACGGATATAGAGCTCACGCAGCTGCTTCTCGTCGACCGGCGACGGTGCTTCGCACATGACATCCGACGCACTCTGCGTCTTCGGGAACGGAATGACATCGCGGATACTGCGGCGTTTCGCCATAATCATGACGAGGCGATCCAGACCGAACGCAAGTCCGCCATGCGGCGGCGTGCCGTACTCGAATGCATTCATCATAAAGCCGAAACGCTCACGCGCCTCCTCCGGTGCAAAGCCGAGCGTCTCAAAGACCTGCTCCTGCAGATCGCTGCGATAGATACGCAGGCTGCCGCCGCCGATCTCGACCCCGTTCAGCACCATGTCATAGGCATTCGCCTTGACACGCCCGGGATCGGTCGTGAGCAGCGGAATGTCCTCGTCGCGCGGTGCGGTGAACGGATGGTGCATCGCCTTGTAGCGCTTCTCCTCCACACTGTACTCAAACATCGGGAAGTCCACGACCCAGAGGAAGGACAGTTCATCGGGATTCATCAGATTGCGGCGGCGGCCCATCTCAAGGCGCAGTTCGCCGAGTGCCTGTGCCACGACGGCGGGCTGGTCGGCGACAACGAGCAGGAGGTCACCCGTCTTTGCCCCAACAGCGTTCTTGATCGTCTCGAACGTCTCATCCGAATAGAACTTCTTGAAGGGCGACTTTACACCCTCCTCTGTGTACTGAATCCACGCAAGCCCCTTCGCACCGTAGTTCTGCACATACAGCACGAGCTCATCGAGCTCACGGCGCGGGATGTTCGCATAGCCCTCGACATTGATGACCTTGACGCGTCCACCCGCCTCCATGACGGCGTTGAAGACCTTGAACTCCGATCCGCCGACGTAGTCCGTGATGTCCTGCAGCTCCATGCCAAAGCGCAGATCGGGCTTGTCTGAGCCGAAACGCTCCATCGCCTCGTCCCAGCCCATGCGGCGGAACGGTGTTTCAACCTTGATGCCCATGCTCTTCTCGAAGAGCTCCTTTACCATCTCCTCCATCAGCGTGAGGATGGAGTCCTGATCCATAAAGGACATCTCAATATCGAGCTGCGTGAACTCGGGCTGACGGTCGGCACGCAGATCCTCATCGCGGAAACAGCGTACAATCTGGAAATACTTCTCGAAGCCCGAAACCATGAGGAGCTGCTTGAAGATCTGCGGCGACTGCGGCAATGCGTAGAACTCGCCCGCATTGAGGCGGCTCGGCACGAGGAAGTCACGTGCGCCCTCGGGCGTGCTCTTGCAGAGCATCGGGGTCTCGATCTCAAGGAAGCCGTTCCGATCGAAGAAATCGCGCATGATTTTCGTCACGCGGTGGCGCAGCATGATATTCGCCTGCATCTCGGGACGGCGCAGGTCGAGATAGCGATAGCGCAGACGGATCATCTCATCCACGTCAATGCCGTCCTGAATGTAGAACGGCGGTGTCTTCGCCTTGTTCAGAATCCGCAGCTCATTGACAACGACCTCAATCTCACCCGTCTCCATGTTCGGGTTCACCGTCTCCGCGCTGCGAGCGCGCACCGCACCGCGCACACAGATGACGAACTCCGAGCGCAGCGTCTCCGCCTCGTGGAACGTCCCCGCTGCCATCGCTGCCTCGTCAAAGACGATCTGCACAAATCCCGAGCGGTCGCGCATATCGACAAAGATCAGCCCGCCATGGTCACGGCGGCGCGACACCCAGCCGCACAGCGTTACCTCTCCGCCGACCTGCTCCTTGCGGAGCGTGCCGCAGTCATGTGTCCGTTTAAGTCCCTGCATCGTTTCCATCTCAGCCCTTCACCTCAGAAATCAATCGTTTTACCATATCTTCAAGAGTATATGTCTCCTGCGTACTCTCAGCCATGTTTCGCACGACTGCCTCATGCCTTGCAAGCTCGTCCTCGCCGAGAATGACGGCATAGCCCGCACCGGACTTGTTCGCCTGCTTCATCTGCGCCTTCATGCTGCGCCCCGCATAGTCCATCAGTGCACGCACACCGCCCTGCCGCAGTTCGTGCAGTAACGGAAACGCAGCCGCTGCCGCAGCCTCCCCGAGTGCGATGAGAAACACATCCGCCGCAGGGGGACGCTCGGGCAGAAGATTCTGCTGTTCGAGCGCGAGCAGAACGCGCTCAAGCCCTGCCGCAAATCCGACCGCAGGTGTCGGATTCCCGCCGAGCTCCTCGACAAGACCGTCATAGCGTCCACCGCCCGCAACGGCACTCTGTGCACCGAGGGGCGGATAGGCGATCTCGAACGCCGTCCGCGTGTAATAGTCGAGCCCGCGCACGAGACGCGAATCGAGTTCATAGGATACGCCGGCCGCCCGCAGATGATTCTGCACCGCCTCAAAATGTGAGGAACATTCCTCGCAGAGGCAGTCCGTAATCGCAGGTGCTTCCGTCATAAACGGCTGCTCCGCATCCGCCTTGCAGTCGAGAATCCGCATGGGTCTCACGGTATAACGACTTTGGCAGTCATCGCAGAGCGACGCCAGATGCTCCTTGAAATACGCCTGCAGACGCTCCCGATAGACGGGACGGCAGGTCGGACAGCCGACCGAATTCAGCTTCAGCGTCAACCCCGTAAGACCCAGTGCCGTGAGAAAATCGTACGCGAGGAGAATCGCCTCGGCATCCACAGCAGGGCTCTCCCCACCGATTGCCTCCACACCGAACTGGTGAAACTCGCGCATACGACCCGCCTGCGGGCGGTCATAGCGGAACATCGAGCCGATGTAGAAGAGCTTTTGCAGCCCTCCATCCGCATAGAGCTTGTTCTGCAGGTAGGCACGCACGGCGGATGCCGTATTCTCCGGGCGCAGCGTCAGACTGCGCTCCCCACGGTCGGTAAAGGTATACATCTCCTTGTCCACGACATCCGTGCCGTCGCCGATGCCGCGCTGGAAGAGCTCCGTGTGCTCGAAGACAGGCGTGCGGATCTCATAATAGCCATAGCGGGCACAGAGCTCGCGGATGACATTCTCCACATATGTCCACGCCCCCACCGCATCGGGCAGTATATCCTTTGTCCCCCGTGGCGCATTCGTCAGCATCAGGGTGTTTCCTCCTCGTATTCCGCGTGCAGAAGCGCACGGCGTTTTTCAATGTAGATATCAATATCGCGCAAATAGGTCACAAGATCTTTTGCGTTGAATACAGAGCGCATGCGGCCGGTGCGAATACCGAGCACCTTCGTCGTGGCGGCACCGCCGATGCCAATGATCGTCTGGTGCTCCTCCATAATCTGAATGTTGTAGATACTCTCGGCACCTGCGCGGGCATAGCCGACGTTCTCGAGATCGCCGCTCATATAGCCCTGCCGATAGAGATAGTACGGACGATAGCCCGCCTCCTCCACCGCGCATACAGCAGCTTCACTCATGCGCCTGGTCTCCGCATCGGACGGCAGTTCGACGTGCTCCGTCTCCATTTTCAGCCGAAGATTCGAGCCGCGCTTCAAAGCAAGTGCATGGAGCGTGATATCGTCAGGCGCAAGTGCCGTCACCGCCGCCATCGTCCGCGCCACATCCTCTGCTGTTTCTCCCGGCAGCCCGAGGATCACATCCATATTGATGTGCACGTTCATTGCCGCGCGAATCTCATGCACCATACGCACGATGTCCTCGGGGCTGTGGTGACGACCGATGCGTTCCAGCGTCGCCACCTGCATCGACTGCGGATTGACGCTCACGCGCGTTACCGCGTGCTCTTTCATCGCAGCAATCTTCTCCGCACTCATGCTGTCGGGACGCCCTGCCTCTACCGTGAACTCCGCGATATGCGATCCATAAAACGCATTATATACCATTTTGAGCATTTCGGCAAAAAAATCATTTGGAAGACTGGTCGGCGTTCCTCCGCCGATGTAAATGCTCTGCACCGTAAGCCCTAAAGTACGCACATCCTCCGCCGCCGCATTGAGGTCGCGCGCGAGCACATCCATAAAGGCGCGCAGCTTCTTCTCCGAGGGAAGCAAATTCGACGGAAACGAGCAGTACAGGCAGCGCGAAAGACAGAACGGAATGCCGACGTAAATGCTCACAGTCCGCGCATCCCCCTGCGCGAGAAACGGCAGCTGACGCACGGCAACATCCGTAATAAGACGCGCTTTGTCCGCACTGCAATCGTAGTCCTCGCCGAGACGCGCAACAATTTCCTCGGAGCTCATGCCGCTGCGCAGCCAACGATGCACAATTTTCGTCGGACGCACCCCGTGGAGGATGCCCCACGGCGCAGGCGGCACAGCGAAGCGTATGCGAAAGAATGCGTAGACATTCCGCTTGATGGCACGATGAACAGCGGCACGCGGCACTTCATCCTCCTTGCCATCTGAAACAAAATAAAATTTTTCGCACGCGCCATCATGCGCAAAAAGAAAAACCTCGGTCATGACAGAAGGCGGCTCACAGCCCGACTGCCGGTTCACCACCGATAGCTGGGCGTAATCCGCCTCCCCAGTCCGCCCGACGATCTCCACCTTGAAGAGCGTCAATACCTCGCGGACAATTTTGACTATGACCTCGGCTCTGCTGTTGATCGTAAGCGACCGAACCTTCACGCCTTTTACTGCTTCTCCTGACATTTCCTGCAGACGCCGAAAAATTTCGCCTGATGATTCTCAACCTTGAAGCCCGTCTTCTTAAAGATATCCTCTTCCAGATGATCGAGCATATCCTCCTCGAACTCCGAGATCTCCTTGCACTCCGTACAGATAAGATGGTGGTGAAAGTGCTGGTTCGGATCAATCGGGTTCAACTCGTAGGAGTACGAGCCCTTGTTGCGCTTGTCAAACTCCTTGCCGAATTCGATCTTCTGCAGGATCCCGAGTGACACCAGAATCTCAAGGCTGCGGTAGACCGTCGCAAGCCCGATCTCCGACTCCGTGCCGCGCAGGATGTCGTAGATCTTCTCCGCGCTCAGATGCTCGCTCGGATGATCCAATATTACCTGCAGAACAATCTGACGTTGCGGCGTCATCTTGCGCTGCGTTGCCTGCAGACGTTTTTTCAGATCTTCCATCGTATAGGTCTCTGCCATACTTTTCCCTCCGCATGTTATTATATAATAACTCTCCAATATATAATCACAATCAATGAGAATAGTATAGCACAGTCCACAACTTTTTTCTATAGAGATGAAAAACTAATTGAGAATATCCGTTTATTCCTTCTCCTGTGCAATACGGCGCAGGGTTCCCATCAGCAGTTTTGCCTCCGGCACAATCGTCGCGACCTCGACACGCTCGGCGGGTGTGTGAATGCCCGTCGTCGTCACGCCGATGGACACCATGTCCAGCTCCGGATTCTTCGCTGCATGCCAGCTGGTCTCAAGGCCTGCGTGGATGCTCTCAATCTTCATCCCCGCACCGCCATTCTGCGCGGCATAGACCTCGCCCATGAGCTTCGCGAGGACGCTGTTCTCGCGCTCACGCCATGCGGGCGACTGCGAGCCCACCGTGAGGTTGAAATTCGTACGCTCTGCCATCGTCCGCGCCATCACAATGATTTCGTCCAGACGCTCATTCACCGAGGAGCGCGGGAAGAACTGAACGTGCACATCGTTTTCGTCCATACGGAGGACGCCGAGGTTTGCCGAGGTCTCCACCTTATCCACATGCAGATGCGACATATCATGCACGCCCGTACGCAGGAGCGTGAGCAGGTCGATGAGGTCACGTTCCTCTGCTTCGCCGATGACGCGCCCTGCATTCTCCACCGTAGTAAATGCAAACTTCATTCCGGGATCGGCCGTGCCATAGAGCGCATGGAAACGCTTCTCCTCCGCGACCAGTACATTGACAATCTCACGCTCGTTAATACCTGTCCGAATGACCGCCTCTGCCGTCGGAGGGATGGCGTTGCGTGCCGTACCGCCCGTGAATGTGACAATCTCAATTTTACCATGTGCCTCAAGTGCCTGCAGTGCAAGGGCAAGCGTGCGGATCGCGTTGCCACGCCCGTCGCCGATGCGCTCCCCCGAATGTCCGCCGAGCAGGCCCTCCACCGCGATACGGTAGGCGGGCAGCTCCGACTCCCTGCGCGAGAGCGTACGTGAAAAGTCAAGGTTGACACTGCCCGCACTGCCAACCGTCATGATATGATAATCTTCCGAGTCACAGTTGATCAGAAAACGCGCCTCCGCGAGATGTGCCGCATCCAGACGGCGCGCTCCCGTCATCCCTTGCTCCTCATCGACCGTGATGATGGCGCGCAGTGCGCCGTGCTCCTCCGTGTACTGCATTGCTGCGAGGATTTCTGCAACACCGATGCCGTCGTCACCGCCGAGGCTCGTACCGTCCGCCGTCAGAGACTCCTCCGTGCGCAGCATTTTGATTGGATCGTTCAGAGGATCGTAAGTCACACCCGGATTTGCGACACAGACCATGTCCATGTGCCCCTGCAGGATCGTGCGCGGCGCAGCCTCGCAGCCCTTCGTTGCAGGAAGTTCCGCAATGATGTTCAGGGATTCGTCCTGCGTCACCGTGCAGCCAATCTCCTCAAATCGTTTCTTCAGATAGTCGCTGACGGCTTTCTCATGTCCCGACGGACGCGGAATGTGCGTCAGTGCCTCAAACTCGGTAATGACCGTCTCCAATAATTTTGCATCGTCTATCATATGATTGCCTCCTGAGTCTAACTATCTTCCCTATTGTACCACAGACAAAAAGAAGTCGCCATACAAGATGTATAACGACTTCCATTTTATCCGTATACGATTTACTTCTTCGCCGCTTCGACCGCCTTTGCGACCGCCTCGTTAAACTGGTCGTAGCTGACGGTTGCGCCCGCGATGGCGTCGACCTTCGCGAGATCTTTCTTGCTCTCAAGCTGGCTTGCATAGGAGTTGATCGCCTTGTAGGCATTCTGCGCCTTCTTGCGAACGCCCTCGGGCTTATCCGCGCCGTAGTTCTCGTCCTTCTGCTTGCCGTCCTTGTCAAAGCCCGTGTGGACGACCTTCGTGATCGCACCGCTTTCAATCGTAAGCTCTACGTGCGAATAACCAAGCTGGTCATGCTTGGCACTGTCCGCCGCAAACGTGCCGTCCTTCGCGCCCGTCAGATCGACGGACACCGCCTGTGCAGCGGGTTTTGCCGCATCCTTCGGCGCCTCCTTTTTCTCATCGCCGCAGCCGACGATCATAACGCCGATCGAGAGGAGCACCGCGACTCCCAGAACTGTTTTCTTCATGCTCATGCCGTCCTTTCACGCATACGCCCGTGCTCGATGATGACGCAGCGCTGCGCCTCATCGCCGACCTCGGCGGAGTGGGTAACAGTCAGGATCGTATGCCCCTCATCGTGCAGCTCATGGAAGATCTTCATGACGAGCTTCTGGTTCTGCTCGTCGAGGTTGCCCGTCGGCTCATCTGCAAGGATGAGGACGGGATAGTTGATGAGGGCACGCGCGATACAGACGCGCTGCTGCTCGCCGCCCGAGAGCTGGCTCGGCAGATGACTCGCGCGGTCAGCAAGTCCGACGCGCTCGAGTGCCGCCATCGCCTCGTCACGGTCGGGCATACTGTGGTAATACTGCGCAACCATGATGTTCTCGACCGCCGTGAGATACGGGATCATGTGGAACTGCTGGAAGACGATGCCGATCTTATCGCGGCGGTAGCGCGTCAGCTCCTCCGGCGTCGCATCCGTCAGCACCTCGCCGTCGAGGATGACCTCTCCGCCCGTCGCACTGTCCATGCAGCCAATGATATTCATGAGGGTCGACTTGCCCGAGCCGGAGGGCCCCATGACCGCAAGCCATTCGCCTTTTTCAACCTTGAGATTGACATCGTCCAGAGCAAGCACCTTTTCATTGTATGCCTTGGAAACGTGCCGCAGTTCAAGCAGACTCATTCGTTATACCTCCTCATTCGCCGCGCAGGATGATCGCGGGATCCACATTCGTCGCAATGCGCACGGGCAGGAGCGATGCAAGCCCCGTCACAAAGACGGACATGACGAGTGCAACGACAACAATTGTCGCCGAGAACTCGATGCCGCGCCCGAACACGTTGACGCTGACACTCTGGGCAAAGAGATAGCCAAAGCCCGAGCCGAGCACGCCGCCAAGCGCACCGAGCAGACAACCCTCGCCGAAGAACTCCGCAACAATGTGGCGGTTGTCCGCGCCAAGTGCCTTCTTGAGACCGATCTCGCGGCGACGCTCCGTCACAATTGCCATCATTGTCGTCGAGACGCAGATAAGCGTGAGAACAAGAACGACGATGGTAACAATCAGCACGAGTGCTTGGAGCTTTCCGAGCACCGTCCCCTCGGACTGTGCGATCTGCTTGACCAGCTGCGGCTCAACGCCGGGCACATCCGTGCGGATCTTCTCCTCCGCACGCGTCAGCTCATCCTTCCCCGCGACAACGGAGACCTGTGCGAGGCTCAGCTCGCCGGGGCGCTCCTTCATCTCCTGCAGATTGGGCAGCGAAACGAAGACAAAGTTTTCCTCGTTCCCGCCCGTGCGGACAATGCCGGACACGCGGTAATCGCTCACAATCGTGCCCTCACCGCCCGAGACGGTGATTGTATCGCCGGGGTTCACACGCAGCTTCGCCGCGAACTCCGCGCCGAGCAGGATCTCCTTCTCCCCTGCCGTCGGCCATTCACCGCGAATCTGCCAATACGGGCTGACCTCCTGCAGCACGGCAAAGTCCGTGCCGCCCGCCATCACCGTCTGATGGTTAATGAGAAGCGTATCATAAAGGAACGGTGTGATGCCGACGATCTCATAGCCTGAGAGCGATTTACGCACAGCGGCAATCGAATTCTCCTGAATCATGCCCGTGTCCGTGCCCGGCAGGATGAGAAGGTTCGCCCCGTACGCGCGAAACGCGCGTCCCATCTGCTCGGGGACTTCCTTGTAGACCGTAATCATGCCCGAGATGATCGTCGCCCCGATGGCGACGGCGAGCAGAGCGATTGCCATACGTGCACGCCGACGCAAGAGGGAATTGGCGACCATGATAAAGAACATTTTATATCGATTCATCATTCATCACCTGCCATAGAGAACCTCTGCCGGCTGCAGCGACAGAAGCATACGGATCGCGGGCACACTCCCGATGATCAGCACGAGCGACATGAGCACGGCAATGATCGGAATGACATACGGATTGACCGCAATGCCCGAGCCAAAGACATTCTCGCCGATGAGCTGCGCAAAGCCAAGCCCCACGACATAGCCGAGGATGCCGCCCATAATCCCCGCGATAAAGATCTCCGCAAGCACGGAGAGCACAACCGCAAGATTCGTCGCGCCGAGGGCCTTGAGAAGTCCCAGCTCACGGCTGCGCTCCATGATGTTCGCACTGATGAGATTGCTGACACCGAGGCTCGAGGAGAGCAGCGACAAAACCGTAATCAGCAGCATAAGGAGCTGCGTCTTGCCGAGAATCTTGCCCTCGGACTCTGCGATCTGGCGCACGGGATGCGCCGCCGCATTCTGCATGACCTCCTCGATCTGATAGGCGATCGAGCCGACATATGAGGTGCAGTACCAGATGTCATACTCCGCCTGTGAGAGCGACTTCGGGTTCTCTGCCGCCTTGCGCGCAAGATCATTCTCCGGTGTCGTCATCGCACTAACCTCAACCTGATCGATCTTCCCCGCAGCGTTTGCAAGATTCTGCGCGAGAGCAAGTGAGCCGACAATCTGATTCTCCTCATCGCCGCCGCCCGAAAGGATGCCGGTGACCGTCAGCGTGCCATCCGAGCCGTCCGGCTTCTTGTACGAGAGTGTACTGCCCGCCGACACGCCGAGCTTCTGTGCAAGCTTCGTACCCACGAGTACCTGATCCGTCTGCGTATCGTCCGCCCAGTCACCATCGACGTGCCACCACGACTTCATGAACTTCACACCTGTGGTGTAGACCTCATCCGTCGGCAGCGTGAGCGTGTGCTCAAACCACGTGCCGAAGAGCGGAACGGTCTCACCGTCCGCAAGCGTCATATTCGTCGTCAGTGATGGCGCAAATGCAACGATGTTGTTCGTCCAAAAAATCGTCTTGATATTGCCGAGATCCGATTCTTCGAGGTATTCACGATGTGTACTCTTCGTGGTTTCCACGCCGTAAAGATCCTTGAGCACCATTGAGTTGCGCGGTGTTACGGTGATGTTCGCACCGAATGCCTTCAGCTCCTGATTGACCTTCTCGCCGATGTCGAACATGACATTCAGCATGGCAGTCGCGAGCGAAACGCCAAGGGCGACCGTCAGGGCGATGAGGATGAACCTCCCGCGCTGACGGATGAGCGCCCCTTTTACCATTTGCCAAAACATGGCTTTCCTCCTCTCATGCTGTCAGCGGAAGTGAATGCGCGCCGCTTCAAGCGTATCCCCTGCGATCTGCACCGCACCGTTTGCCACGCGGTACTCCACGGGGATCGGGTTACACCCGCCGGGAAGGCCGATCGTCGCCTTGTTCATGACGACATCGCAGAGGCGGCAGACGATCTGTCCGTCGCGCTCGAAATACCCCGTCGGTCCGCAGATCTCACACGCATCAAGCCCCACGCCGAATGCAGAGCCGCCCTTCTGTACGATGATGACACGCACCTCCGTCCCATCTGAGGCACGGAAGGCATAACGGTGAAGATGTCCGTCCGAAACCTCCTCGAGCGGAATCTGCACAAGGCCGTCCTCCGCCTTGACTGCAACAGCAGGCACAAGAGATTCCTTCTTGTTCGCATACCAACCGCCGACGCTCGATATGAGGATTGTCAAGACGAGCATTGCAAGAAGTCCCGATCCCCAGCGCTTGCGCCGAATCGCGCGAGCGAGCAGCTGGCGGTACTGCGCGGGATTTGCCCAAGCGGGACGCTCGGGACGCGGCTGCAGAAAGAGCGTGACAGGCACGAGAATCGACACAAAGTAAATCGCATAGATGATCTTGTTCTGGTTGTCGATGAACGATGCCATGAAAGAGATGAGGCTCTCTGCACCGAACACCTGCCGCGCCATCAGGACCGTCATGACAAATATAACCTGCTGCACGGCCGTCGCCGCAATCTGCACAGTAAAGACGAAAACAAGACGTCCGTGGTTGAGTGCTGCAGCCGCATGGTACGCCAGATACCCTGAGAGGAAGCCGAGGAAGATCCCGCTGAAAAAGCCGAGCATCTTCACGAAGAAGGTCAGTGTGAAATAATCCCCCATCGCAACCTGAACCGTAGCAACAGGAATCAGCCAAAGCTCCAACCCATGATAGAGGAAGATGCCAAGCGCGAGCGCCCCGGTTCCAAGGCGGAAGACGCGTTCCTCCCCCGCCGTCCATTCGCGGTGCAGGCTGCGCAGGAGGATCGTACATAGAACGAGCGCGCCCACGAGATCGACACCGATTGCCATGCTCTCGAAGATCTCGCGGTTGACTGCGGACTTTGTGCCGACACGCACGGCAGTCATAAAGAGCGAGAGGAAAAAGCCCCATTTCAAAACGCGCACAAACGTATGGCGGATGCTTTGATTCGGCAGGGGCAGAATGATTGCAAGCAGAATACCGAGCGGCACGGCGAGCTTGATGCTCTCTTCGAGCGCCGGTACCAATTGTTGTAGAAACGCCTGTAACATTGTAATAACCCTTTCCTACTAGAAAAGCCGCCGTCCCCGAAGGACGGCAGCCATTCTAATTCCGGCAGGACAGTGTGCGGCACAGGAATCCCGCGCCGTCATTGTCCGGGAGTAGCTGAAATTACCACTTACGCGGAACGTAGTTGAACACCCAGCTCATCTTGACCGGCTCGGTCCAGAGATGACCCGGAACGCCCGTCTCCTTATCGGTGTGGAGCATGTAGTTCTGACGTGCGGGGCTGTCGATCGAGAACTCGCAGTCATAGATGCCCGCGCCGAGCATCTTGACATTCGCGCCGTAGTGCGGGCCGTCGTCTGCGCTCATCGGCATGAATACGCCCTCGAGGCTCTCGCCCGTCTCACGCTTCGTGAACTTGTAGTGCACCGTCAGATAGGGAATCCACTCGCCGACACCAAAGCCGCACTCGTTGCCCTCGGTTGCATGGATATCCGTCTCAATGTGGATATCCGCCTGATCTGCCGGGAGGCTCATGCCGGCAGGCTCCATCGTAACCGGCTGGAAGTACACGAGCGCAACCTTGAAGTGGTTCGTCGTATCCTCAATCTCGTCGCCGATCGGGAACTCCTCGAACGCAGCTTCGCTGACATTCGCATTGATCGCAAACGTAGAGAATGCGACGGCGCCAACGGCAAGCGCCTTCTTGAGCATGCTGAGACCGGATTTCTTCATGGGATAATCCTCCTTACAAAGATGAAACACTGCTCCCTCTTGCGGGGAAAACTCACGCCTCTGCCGCAGCAGAGCGTTTTCTATATGATACCATCGCAACCGCCGCTGCAATCAGCAGAATCTGCGGCACAATGGTTTCATAGGTGGGATAAAGCCCGAGCAAGTCGATGCTCGGCACGGGAACCGCCTCGATGACCGAGGTGGAGATCACATCGGCCTCCTGTAGTTCCTTGAGTCCGCCGCCAAGGAACGTAACGGCGAGAATGAACATGAACGCGCTCGTCACCTTGAAGAACGGACCGATCGGGATGCGCAGCGCACCACGCTGCATGAGGAAGAAGAGCAGGGCAAGCGCAGCACAAGCAGCGACAAAGCCGCCCCAAATCATATCGACATCGCCGATGGCGTTGTTGAAAAGTGCCTGATAGAAGAGGATAACCTCTGCACCCTCACGATAGACGGCAAGGAATACGGCAAAACCGAGCGCACGTGATTTCCCCGTCGAGAGTGTCAGCTTCACCTGCTTGTCAATGTAGGATTTCCACGCCTTCGCGTTGGACTTTCCGCCCATCCATGCAGATGTGCCGAGGAGGACAAGCACGGCGAAGAGTGCCGTACAGCCCTCGATGATCTCACGTCCGGAGCCCGTCGTCGCCGTATTATCAAGAACTTCAACGAAGAGATAAGCTGAGATAAAGCTTGCAATAACGCCTACAATCGCCCAGTTATAGACCGTGGAGAGTTCCTTCTCATGTCCGGCACGCCCAAGGTAGGCGATGATGCCGACGAGCACGAGGATCGCCTCAACGCCCTCACGCAGAAGGATCAGGAACGCCTGCAGGAACATGCCCCAACCGCCCGACTGCACGCCCGCTGTCTCAAGGGTTGTCACTTCTGCCTGAACCATGTCGAGAAGTTTTTTTCCCTCGGCTTCTACCTCAGACTGCGGTGCACCCGAGCGGATCGCCTTTTTCAGTGTGTAGAACTGGTACTCCGTGAGGTTCGCGCTCTTGGAGGAGATCCCGCTGCGCACAGCACTCTCCAGACCGTCCTTTTCATAGATACCGTAGTAGATATCATTGACGGCATCCTTTGCCCCCTCCGCATTGCCTGATTGGTAGATCGTGTAGACATTATTCATCTCAGCGGCAATATGGTCGTGGATCTGCTGCCACGTCTGCGCAGCATTCGTGGATGCTGCAGGCAGGAACAGAACGAGTGCCGCAATAAATGCAAAGAGTTTTCTCATGAGATTGCTTGTTTCCTCCCCTTCTCATACGCGCTATTTAATCTTGCGCGTGGGTTTCATATTGAAATAAACAGGACACTGCATATCGGATTCCATCGCCTGTCCGTTGCGATCCTTTGCAGGTTCAAATTTCCACTGTTTCTCGACAATACGGCGTGCCATGCGGTCATAGAGCATATTGCCCGACGAGATCTGTATCTTCGTCCACATGACCTTTCCATCCGCTCCAATATGTGCTGAAACGGCGATACGCCCCTTGAAGTCAATCACACCGTAGGGCGGCTGCTCCGCATGGAGAATCTTGCCGGGCTGACCGATCTGCTTGCCGGAGTCCGAGGTAAGCACCTTCGGCTCTTCCTTTTCCGGTGTCTCCTCGACTTCCTTCAGAATCTCCGTGATGGCTTCCTCCGGGATCTCTGCCTCAACTACCGCAGGCTCTTCTTCGACCTGTTCCGGTTCAGGCGGCGGCGGTGGCGGCGGAGGAGGTTCCTCTGCCTGTTCCTCCTCGGGAGGCCCCGGATCATCCGCGAGTTCGACCCACTCCATCGGCTCCTCCTGCGAAGGTGCTTCAAGTGCTTTGAACACGTGTGGAATCAGGATCGTTAGAAAGAGCCACGCAATGATGTGAAAGAAGAACGCGAGAACAAAGGCGAGGCGCCAATGTGTCTGATACTGCACTCAGACCCCTCCCGTCTCCGTTGCGATGGACACATGGCGCGTCCCCGCCTCCTTGAGCGCGTCAAAGACGGTGACAACAAACTGATAGTCTGCCTTGCGGTCGCCGCGTACGACAAAGACCGTATCGGGATCATCTTCGAGCTGTGTCTTGACCCGCGCTGTGAGTTCCCGCGTCGGTTCCTCATCGCGGTCGAAGAGAACCTTGCCGTCCTCTGTCACCGTGATGGAGACAATGTGCGGACGCGTATCCTGCTTGGCGCTTGCCGCTTGTGGGAGACTGACCTGCACTGTGCTCGCGTTCACCATATACATCGTACTGAGCATGAAGAAGACGAGCAGGAAGAGCATAATGTCGATCATCGGGATAATCATGACGAGCGGTTCGCGCACATCATGAAAGTTACGACGCATGAGAACGCCCTCCATCATTTGCGGCAAAGCCCGCAAGCATGGTATTCATCGTCTTTTCGAGCAGCGTCAGCATCGTGTCCATGCGCTGTGCATAGTAGGTGTGCACAACAAGCGCAAAGATCGCGACGAGAAGGCCCGTTGCCGTTGCAATCAGAGCCTCGCCGATGCCGCCTGTAATCGCCATCGGCTGACCCGCCTGCAGGTTGAACACGCTGAACGACTGAATCATACCGGAGATCGTACCCAGAAGCCCGAGCAGAGGAGCAAGTGTGACGATCGTCGAGAGATAGTTGAGACGTGCGCGCAGAAGCATTGCCGCCTCACCATAGGCCGCCTCCAGCGTCATGGGGACATCCTCCCCCGCCGCACGCGCATCGACCGCGCTCTGTACGAGGTGGGCGACCATGTTGTCCTTCCCCTTCACGGCGGGTGCTACCTCATCCAGCTTCTTCTTGCGAAGCGCGGCGGCAACATCCGCCTCAAGTGCGCGTGCCCCCTGCGACGCACGTCGATAGAGCAAGAAACGGTCGATGGCAATCGCTGCCACTGTGAGTGAGCACAGGAGCAGCAGGTACATTACCGGTCCGCCTTTTTCAAAGAGTTCAGCACTGGTCAAAAAGAACACCTTCCTTATCAAACGCACGAAAACGCGCGTAATTCCCGATAGACTCGTGGTATATCATTCGATAATGATAACCCTTGCAATGTGTAAATCGATATTAAGTATAGCTCTGAGGAGAGTGATTGTCAATATAGATTTTAACGAAATTGTTATTATCGAACTTCATTCATGTATTTTATTATATGATTCTGCAAGTTTCCGAAAATGCGGCAATGCGCGTTCAATCATCGCCGTGCGTACACAGTATGCTGCGCGGAAGTAGCCAGGGCAGCCGAAGTCCGCGCCCGGTACAAGGAGCAGATCGAACTCCCGCGCGCGTGCGCAGAACGCCGCATCGTCCTCCTCCAATGCCTTCGGGAAGAGATAGAACGTCCCCTGTGGACGCATACATTCAAATCCCGCTGCCGTCAGGCCGTTGTAGAGTAGGCTTGCATTGTGTGCGTATGTGCTCAGATCTGCGGATTTTCCCGCACAGCGTGCAATGACGAGCTGCCAGAGGGAGGGTGCATTGACGTGTGTAAGGACACGCGCTGCGCCCGCCATCGCACCGTAGACGCGTGCAAAATCTGCAACGCTGTCCGGCACAACGATGTAGCCGATGCGCTCGCCCGGCAGGGAGAAGGATTTGCTGTAGGAGTAGCAGACAATTGTGTTCTCGTAGAGCAGAGGAATGCACGGAACGCTCAGACCATCATAGACAATTTCACGATAGGGCTCATCGGCGATGATAAAAATCGGGTGCCCGTACGTCTGCTCCTTTGCATGCAGGAGTTCTGCAAGCTGACGAATGGTCGTCTCACGGTAGACCGCGCCGCTCGGATTATTCGGCGAGTTGATGATAACGGCTTTCGTGTGCGGCGTGATTGCCGTCTCAAGTGCGGCAAAGTCAATCTGAAAATCATCCGTCTTTGCAGGCACAACGACAAGTTTCCCGCCACACGCCTCAACAAAAACACGGTACTCGGGGAAGAACGGTGCAATCGTGACGAACTCATCTCCCGGCTCCGCAAGTGCCTTGAACGCAATCGTCACGGATGCCGCCGCGCCCGCCGTAAGAAAAAGATTTTTTCCCGAGAGTTCCATGCCGAATCGCTTTTTTAGGTCCGCAGCAAGGATCTCGCGGACCTGCGGTTTTCCGGGCGCAATCGTGTAGCCGTGCACCTCCATCGGGTCGCTGTGTGTCAGGATGTCCACCGCCGCGTCCCGAATGAAGTCGGGGGTCGGCACACTCGGATTGCCGAGGCTGAAGTCAAAGACATTCTCCGCGCCGACCTCCGCCGCACGCTTCTGCCCGTATTCAAAGATCGTGCGAATCGTGGATTTCTTTGTACCGAGAGTATACATCTGTTCCGATACCATACCTGTACTCCCTTTCCTAAAAGAAATGATGTCCCTGCCGCCATCTGACGGCAGGGACATACAATATTTTCAATCCCTCACGCATTCCGCAGGAACACGTCATAGCCCTTCTTCATCTCGTAGATGTCAACCTTGCTCGTGACCTCCCACGGTGCGTGCATACTCATCACCGCAACACCGTTGTCGATGACATCCATGCCGTAACGTGCCATGATATAGGCAATCGTGCCGCCGCCGCCGAGGTCGACGCGCCCAAGTTCCGCGAGCTGATAGCTGACGCCATTTTCGTCCATCATGCGGCGCAGCTCGCCGAGGTACTCTGCACTCGCATCGCTCGATCCGGACTTGCCGCGTGCACCCGTGAATTTGTTGAACACCATGCCGCGCCCGAGATATGCGACATTTTTCTTCTCGAACGCATCCGCATAGAGCCCGTCGTACGCGCTCGACACATCCGAGGAGAGCATCTTTGAGCGTGCAAGTGTGCGGCGCAGGGCGATCTCCGTATACTGCCCGCAGGCAGAGAGCACCTCTGCGACCATGTTCTCGAAGAAACGCGACTGCATCCCCGTCGCGCCGACGCTTCCGATCTCCTCCTTATCCACGAGAAGACAGCACGCCGTGCGCTTTACCGCTTCCGTCTCGAGCATAGAGCAAAGTGCAGTATAGGAGCAGACGCGGTCATCCTGCCCGTAGCCGAGCACCATGCTGCGGTCAAAGCCGAGCTCGCGTGCACGTCCCGCCGGAACGAGCGTCAGCTCCGCCGAGTTGAAGTCCTCCTCGGCAATGTCATAATGCTCTTTGAGGAGCGCGAGAATCCCGTCCTTGACGGATTCCTTTTCGTCTTTTTTCAGCGGATATCCGCCGATGAGCACATCCAGCTTCTCCCCCTCGATGACCTTTGATGCCTTTTTCTCAAGCTGTTCCTGCGAGAGATGTACGAGGAGGTCCGTCACGCAGAAGACGGGGTCGTCCGCCTTCTCCCCGATGGTGATCTCGACAACCGTGCCGTCTTTCTTCACGACAACACCGTGAAGTGCAAGCGGGATCGTCACCCACTGATACTTCTTGATGCCGCCGTAGTAGTGCGTGTCAAAATACGCCAGACCATTGTCCTCATACAGAGGGTTCTGCTTCACATCAAGGCGGCAGGTGTCGATATGCGCGCCGAGGATGTTCATGCCGTGCTCCATCGGCTCCGTCCCGATATGAAAGAGTACGATCGCCTTCTTCATATTGACGGCGTAGACCTTGTCCCCCGCCGCAAGTGTCTCCCCATTCGCGATGACATCCGCAAGGTCACGGTAGCCCGCTGCGCGTGCGCGGCGCACTGCCTCCGTCACGCTCTCGCGCTCCGTCTTGCAGTCCGAGAGGAAATCAATATAGCCGTGCGCAAGTACATCGACTGCGGCACGTTCCTCCATTGTGTATTTCGACCAGATCGAGGTCTTCTTATCGTCACTCATAATAGTTCCTTTCATATCTCCCACGCTTCGCGCAAAATGCATACAAACTCCTCACGCGATGCCGCACGATTGAATCGCTCGCGCAGCTCCGCACTGCCTTTCAGCCCGCGTGTATACCATGCCGCGTGCTTTCGCATCTCGCGGATGCCAATGTATTCGCCTTTATAGCCGACGAGGAGATCCAGATGCCGCAGGATGATCTGTGCACGCTCCGCGAGGGTCGGCGGGGGCAGTTCCTTCCCCGTGTGCAGCCAGTGAATGAGCTGCGGAAAAATCCACGGATTCCCCTGCGCCCCGCGTCCAATCATCACCGCATCTGCACCTGTGATGTCGAGTGCACGCGCAAGATCGGCGGGACGGCGGATGTCACCGCTCACAATCACGGGAATATTGACGGCACGCTTCACCTCGGCGATCGCCGCATAGTCCGCATTGCCGCTGTAGAACTGCTCACGCGTGCGCCCGTGCACGGCAACGGCATCAACACCGACTGCCTCTGCCATCCGCGCAATCTCCACGGCATTGCGCGAGGTATCGTCCCAGCCAAGCCGCATTTTCACCGTAAACGGCAGCTTCGTTGCGCGGCGAATCGCGGTTAATATCTCCTCCGCCTTTTTCGGCTCGCGCATCAGTGCCGAACCCTCGCCATTCTTCACAACTTTCGGCGCGGGACACCCCATGTTGAAGTCCAGAATGTCCGCCGTCCCGATCTCCTCGATGTAGGCGGCAGCCTCCGCCGCCATCGACGCAGATTTGGCAAAAATCTGCATCGCAATCGGACGCTCGCCCTCCTCCGTGCGGAGCATCTTCATCGTATGTTCGTTGCGGTAGTGAATGCCCTGACTGCTCACCATCTCTGCAAACGCGAGCGGACAGCCCATGTCGTGCGCGATCACGCGGTATGCCGTGTCCGTCACCCCCGCCATCGGTGCGAGAAAGACGGGATCATCGAACGTGAACGCTCCTATTTTCATTGGCTTCACGGCTGGTTTCGCTCATAGAGAACGCGCAGCCCCGTGAGCGTCAGGAAGTGATCGACCTTGTCGATCGTCTGCGATTCCTTTGCTACCATGCGTGCAAAGCCGCCCGTCGCGACCACCTTCATCTCCATTGCAAGCTCCGCCTTGATGCGTCGAACGATCTCGTCGATCTGCCCGACGTAGCCGTAGATGATGCCCGCCTGCATGCCTTGGATCGTACTGCGGCAGACGACCGTCTTCGGCGGTACAAGCTCGATACGCGGCAGCTGCGCCGCACGCTGAAAGAGCGCCTCTGAGCTCGAGCCAAGCCCCGGCGCGATCACACCGCCAAGGAAGTCCCCGTTTTCCGCCACAATGTCGAACGTCGTCGCCGTCCCAATGTCGATGACAATAAGTGGCCCGCCGTATTGCTCATGCGCGCCGATGACGTTCACAATGCGGTCCGCACCAATCGCACGCGGATTTTCATAGTTCAGGCGTATTCCGGTACGTATGCCGGGTCCTACAATCAACGGACGGATGCGGAAATACCGTTCGCACATCTTGCGCAGGGGCACGACGAGCGGCGGCACAACCGACGAGATAATGATCGCCTTGATATCGGACATCTCAATGCCCTGATAACGAAACAATTCATTGAATAAGATGCCGTATTCATCGCCCGTCTTCTGCCGATCCGTCGAGATACGCCAATGCCGCAGAAGTTTTTTCCCCTCGTACGCGCCCATGACGATGTTGCTGTTGCCAATGTCAAGTACTAGTAGCAAGTTCTTTCCTCCGTACTATCTCTTCGGGCGGATGGACACATCCCCCGCCAACACACGCCGCTGCCCCTGCTCCGTATCGATGAGCAGTGCGCCCTCCGCATCGATGTCTGCCGCGACTCCTTCGAACTCCTCGCCCGCAGGCGCAATCACGCGGACGATCTGGCCAAGTGTCACAGCGTATTCCCGCCACGCTGTGAGCACAGAAGCGAAGCCATCGCACTGCACGTCCGCATAGAGCGCATCCAGTGCACGCAGGAGTTCCTGCAAAAAATCCACGCGCGACAGCGGCTCGCCCTTCATCTGCATCAGCGAAGTCGCAACTGAACGCAGCTCCTCGGGGAAATCCTCAGGTGCAATATTCACGTTAATACCGATGCCAATCACAACGTAGTTCACGCGATCCATCTCCGCGCTCATCTCCGTGAGGATACCGACCAGCTTACGCCCATCGTACATGATGTCGTTCGGCCACTTGATCGCCGCACGCAGTCCGAACTCCTCCATCGCACGCGCCACCGCGACCGCCGCCATCAGCGTACATTTCGGGGCGTCCTGCGGCAGGAATGTCGGACGCAGGAGGATGCTCACCCAGATCCCCTTGCCGGGCGGCGAGAAAAACGCACGCTCCATGCGCCCGCGCCCCGTCCCCTGACTGTCGGCGACCACCACCGTCCCGTCCTCCGCTCCCGCACGCGCGAGATCCTTGAGGACAAGATTTGTCGAGTTCACGGCATCATAGCAGATCACCTTTTGCCCGATGAGCCGTGTCGCGAGCCCTCGTGTGATTTCTGTCTCGATCAGACGGTCGGGAGACGAACGCAGCACATAGCCACTGCGCGGCGCACTCGAAATATCATAGCCTGCGTCGCGCAGTGCCGCAATCTTCTTCCACACCGCCGCACGCGTCACGCCGAGCCGCTCCGCCATCTTTTCGCCCGAGATATAGCCGCCCGCCGCACGCAGGAGCTCCAACACATCGCTGCTCATATACACCATCCAATCGAAAAGCCGTTATCTGCCCCATTATAGCGCAGATAACGGCTTCCTGCCACAAAAAAAAGAAAAATACAGAGAATCGCTGATATGTGTGCCTTATTCACGTATTGCACGGAGCAGCCACTGGAATGTGTCCAGATCTTCCGGATTTACATGAACGCTGCGGAGTGAGAGAATTTCTTCACGGAATTGCATCCCTTCTTCAGCAAGGGGCAATGTCTTTGATCGCATCTCATCAATGATAAGATCCGCTCCTTCAAACAGATTGATAATCTCATATTTCGTAAAGAAACGGAGATGTGTGCGGTCAAGCAGACCCATATCCTCATACGTCCAGCGTCCGCAGAGCATTTTGTAAAGATTGCTGATATGTGCCACATTCGGGATGCTTGTAATGATCGATCCTCCGGGGACAAGGAGTTCCCGCATATTCCGCACTACCGTCCATGGTTCCACGAGATGTTCGATCACATCCCCCATGATGATATAGTCGAACCGCTCCGGAATATCCGCAGGGTCAAGATGTTCCACATTCGTCGTAAGAATCTGTGCAAATGGAGCGGCAATCGCCGCAGCGTTCTCGTTCAGCTCCACACCGTAGAGTTGTGCTGTGGGATTTCGACTTCCGATCTCACGCAGCGTCCCACCACACGCACAGCCAATCTCAAGAACGCGCAGCCCCTCACGCGACAGATCCATCAATGGGAAAAGATCCATGCGTATATCGAAAGAATACTTGAGCGAAACTCCCCATTTTGCATGAAAAAGATCCAAGTCCCCCCGCTCCTGTTTTTTACAAACATGGAAATCATTTACGCTCTCATCGTGATGCACATAGACATTGGGCAGTGACGCAATTCCATACCCCGCACGTGTCATGCGAACCGTATAGTCATATGAGGCAAGTACCGGCATCTGATACTGCTCATCCAGAAATCCCGCTTCCTCAGCGACATCCCGACGAACCATCAGTGCAATCATCTCAGCAAGGATCTCCGGGTGTGGCTTTCCCCCACCTGATCGAATCTCATCTGCTACAGCGACAAACTCAGCCCATGACCGGTAATCCTTCGTTGGGAGAAACTGCGCCCACATATGGGTGCGCGGAGCAACGGCAGTCACGGCACCTGCCATGGGATGCTCAATCAGTGCATCCAGCATATCCTCTACGGTATGCCGCGCAAGCAGGATATCTGCATGGAGGAAGAGCAAAACCTCCCCCGCAGAGGAGCGAATGCCCGTATTCACTGCATGAGAAAAGCCCCGATGCGCCGCACTCCGAATCACGCGGACATCATCCCCCGCTGCGGAGACTTCGACGCGCTCATCTGCCGAGGAGCCATCGTCAACGATAATCACCTCATACGGCAGCCGCACAGTCTTCCGTATCGTCGACAGACATTGATTGACCTGCGCGTTCATGTTATATACGGGGATGATAATACTCAGCTTTGCCATATACTTCTCATCTTTCTACAAAATGAAGACCATCGTCCCTATGAGCACTTGATGACTACCACAGCTTCCATGGGGCATTTCCCGTTTCCCAGCGCTGTTCCAGCCGGAGCTTATCCCGCTGTGTATCCATGCACTGCCAAAACCCCGTATGTTTGTAGGCATGAAGGCCACCACGGCGTGCTATCGTCTCAAGCGGTTCCGTCTCAAAGACGCACAAGTCATCATCACGCAGATACTCGAATACCGCCGGCTCTACCACCATAAAGCCGCCGTTGATCCAGCCGCCGTCCTCCTTCGCCTTTTCGACAAAACGGCAGACCTCATTCGTCGAGGATTCGATATCCAGCACACCAAACCTGCCGCCGGGTTGAATTGCTGTCATTGTGACAATCGCCTGTCCCTTTTTCGCCTCATGCGTGGTGATGAGCGCATTCAGATCCACATCGCTCACGCCGTCACCATAGGTCAGCAGAAAGGGCTCATTTCCTATGTATTTCTGAACACGCTTGATACGGCAGCCCGTCTGAGCATGAAGGCCTGTATCGACGAGCGTCACCTTCCACGGCTCCGAGACATTGTTGTGTACCGTCATGTTGTTGCCCTGTGTGAAGTCAAAGGTGACATCCGAAGTGTGCAGGTAGTAGTCGGCAAAATACTCCTTGACCATATAGCCCTTGTAGCCGAGACAGATCACAAATTCATGAAACCCATAATGCGAATAGATCTTCATGATGTGCCAGAGAATCGGCTTCCCTCCGATCTCAATCATGGGCTTCGGGCGGAGCGCGGATTCCTCGCTGATCCGTGTGCCAAGACCACCCGCTAAGATAACAACCTTCATCTGTCTGCTCCCTTCGACATCATGCCCACATAATGATAATGGGTTTCTCCTACATCTCCCTAGGTTTTCGCTCCAACCCCGGTAAAATCCTGCCAACACGCCACAGAACGATAATTTCACTCTTTCGGTAGGGATGCCGCTCCAATCGACAGGCATCTTTTTGCCCAAACTTTGCTCTCAAGACTCCACATAGTCCTTGCAATACGTTCGGCTTACCTCCTTGTACGGACGAAAAATTTTACGCCAATCGGAGGGTCTGTTTTATCCGTGATTCCTATGCTTTATGTATGCAGAGGACAACAACGTCCCCAGAAAAAAACTGTTGCAAATAAACACGATCATTCTCCATTGTCCCAAGAGCAGCACAGATACTCATGACAACACTTTCCTCGTTGGCAAAATGATGTACACCTGTTATATAGCCGACCTGCACTGCCTCTTCGCTAAATTGCTTACGTAGTGCCGGGACAAGGCGCGCTACAGGGTATGTCCGTCGTCCGTCGAGCGGCATGACAGTATCATAGGCAAGATGCGGAATCGAGTTCGGCAAACTCTCCATCGTATGCTCAAGGCTGTTGTAGTTGCGTAGCGAAGCATAGACAAAACCATACGGGCGCAGATACTCATGACAGCTTTGGAAGAATGGGAGGATGCGGCGGATGGGCAGGTTGTTAAGCGGTGCACCAACGATGATGATGTCATAGGGCTCATGCACATCCTCTGCGAGATGATCCAAGGTATCTGTCTGTAAAACATTGTCTGCCATAGAACGTACATCCAACAGATAGCGTGTATCGGTCACAAGAGCATCAATCGCCACCTTTTGCTTCCGTTTGCGAAAATAATTACGAATGGACAGAAGCCCCTCGCCAAACATCGGCTCAATGACGAGAACGCGCACAGGAGAAGAATCTGCCGGCAGTTCCTTCAAGAACGCATCCATAAAGTGCAGATGTCCACGCGACTCCCATGGGTCGACCTTCCACTTTCCGTGGAACACAGGACGCATGGAAACGAGACTCTTATAGTTCCCGCGCTTCGTTCGTACCTCATTCAGTGTCACGCCGCCAAAGTGATGGACAAAGGTATCCTTTGCAAGAATCTGACGAAAGCCCGCGCGGCGGAGGGTTGCTGAGAAATCATCATCCTCGAAATCGCACATGATGTAGCGGTAGTCCGCACGAATCTCTGGCACATCGAAGAGATTCGGCACGACACTCACAAACGGCATCAGAACAGCCCGCTCCTCCCAGAGAAGCGGGTTCGACACATTGTTGCGGGCGGCAAACACCTGCATCTTCGCCATATCTTCGAATGTATTCTCATAGTCCACAGGAATCCCCTGATAGTTGGAAATACACTCTTCGTTGCAGGTCGGCACGACCCAGAAGACATCCTGCTCCGCTGCGTGAACGGCGAGCAGATTCTCAAGCCAGTGCTCTGTCGCAACGGCATCGTTCGAAAAGTAGACGACGTATTCCCCCTCGGCGATGTGGCGTGCAATCCCCCAACCGAGGTGGTTATAGACGTTGTGCTTCAGATTGATCTTCTTCGTGTGCGGGAGGCTGTTAAAATACGCCTCCGTCTCGTCGGACGAGCCGTCATTGATCGTGATGAGCTCAATGTCTCCACGCGAAAAATCCGTATAACGAAAGAGGCTCTCGATCGCACAACGCGAAAACTCCACCTTGTTGTAAGCAGGTACGATGATTGAAACGCGATACTTGAAGTCTGTGCGGCGCGGACGTTTACGCGCCACCTCGAATGTCGCCAGCGTCTCGGTGAGATACGCCTCCTCCCGCTCCGGATGCTGGAGGATATTATATTCGAGATCAAGCTGATAGCGCAGATCGAGAACAAGCGGGCGCACTTCGTAGGAAAAAAGTTGTCGCGCCTCTTCCGGTGTATGCGCGGCGAGCGTTTTGTCTGCCGAATGTGCAGCGTTCAACGCGTAGCGGCGGCATTTCTCGACGAGTGTTCCCTTCTCGCGTGACAGATAGTCAGCAATGCTGTCCATCACCGCACCAAAATCAGAAAGCACCTGCCGCGCCTCATCTGTAAATGTCCCCGCATCCAGTACGGAGCCGACATAGTCAACTGCCGTCTGCGCTGTCTCCATGATCCCCTCATACCACTGCATAGGAACTCCTCTTTGCATCTCTGATCGTCCTGTATGACACAACAAATCTCTTAAGGAATCGCTGATAAAATGAAGTCTGTCAGATTGGCGTAGATTTTTTCGTCCGAACAAGGAGGCAAACCGGATGCATAGCCAAAGCTATGTGGAGGATCGCAGGCACAGTGCGGGCAAAAAAGATGCGCCAAGATGACGGTGCTGAATTTATCAGTGCTTCCTTAATCATATCGTCAAAAGATTGCTGTCCCTAAAGAAAAGGCACTGCCGCATTCTCACTCCTGCGGCAGAGCCTTCGTCTTGTCTCCTATTTATTCCACTGGGTCACGTTGAATTTCGGCTCTGTCGTCGGAACAGGCGCAGGGCGTTCCTCAGCAGCACGCTCCGCCTCCTCGCTCGTCTGCGTGGAGTCGTCAATCACGACATCAACAGGGATCGGCAGAGGCTTTCCTGTATCATCCGACTCGTCATCCTTCGTGTCCTTACCGCTGATCGAGCCTTTCGTCATCAGTTCCTCAAGCTCCGCCGCATTCAGCGTCTCACGCTCAAGGAGGGCTTCGGCAATCCGATCGAGTTTTTCGCGATTCTCCGTGATGAGGACACGGCACGCCTCGTACGCCTCCTCGATGTAGCGGCGCACCTCGCGGTCGATCTCGCCTGCGACCTCCTCGGAGTAGTTGCGGTCACGGTTGAAGTCGCGCCCGAGGAAGACCTGATGATTTTCCTCACCGTAGGCAATGGGGCCGATCGTCTCGCTCATACCGTACTGCATAATCATGCTGCGGATGATCTGTGTCGCCTGCTGAATGTCACTCGATGCGCCCGTGCTGATCTCGCCGAGCACGACCTCCTCCGCGACGCGTCCGCCAAGCGCAACCTTGATGCGGTCAAAGAGCTCGGAACGCGTACGATAGGAGCGATCCTCCTTCGGCAGAGACAGCATGTAGCCGCCCGCACGCCCGCGCGGGATGATCGTGACCTTGTGCACAGGATCGGCATGCTTGAGCAGCAGCCCGACAAGCGTATGCCCCCCCTCGTGATAGGCCGTGAGACGCTTCTCCTCGTCCGTCATGACGTGGGACTTGCGCTCGGGGCCTGCCAGCACACGCTCGATCGCCTCCTCCATCTCCGCCATGAAGATTTTCTTCTTGTTGCGGCGTGCGGCAAGAAGAGCCGCCTCGTTCACAAGGTTGCTGAGATCTGCGCCCGTAAAGCCGGGCGTACGGCGTGCAAGCACGTCCAGATTCGCATCCTCCGCGATGGGCTTTCCCTTCGTATGCACCTTGAGAATCGCCTCGCGTCCCCGCACGTCGGGCTTGTCCACGACAATCTGACGGTCGAAACGGCCGGGGCGCAGGAGCGCAGGATCGAGCACGTCGGGGCGGTTCGTCGCCGCGATAATGATGATCCCTTCGTTTGAAGCGAAGCCATCCATCTCGACGAGCAGCTGGTTGAGCGTCTGCTCGCGCTCGTCGTGTCCGCCGCCGAGCCCGGCCCCGCGCTGGCGTCCGACCGCATCGATCTCATCGATGAAGACAATGCACGGCGCAGACTTCTTCGCCTGTTCAAAGAGGTCGCGCACGCGCGACGCGCCGACACCGACAAACATCTCGACAAAGTCCGATCCGCTGATCGTGAAGAACTGCACGCCCGCCTCACCTGCAACTGCCTTTGCAAGGAGGGTTTTGCCCGTACCCGGAGGACCAAAGAGCAGGACCCCCTTCGGAATCCGCGCTCCGAGTTCGTTGAATTTATCCGGCGTCTTCAGGAATTCGACCACTTCTTCGAGTTCCTGCTTCGCCTCATCCGCGCCCGCAACATCGGCAAACGTCACCTTTTTCTTGTCGCTCACCATCAGGCGTACACGGGATTTTCCGAAGTTCATCATGCGCCCGCCGCCCATCTGGGATTGCTGCATGATAAAGAACCAGAAACCAATGAGGATCGCAATCGGGATGAGTGAGGTCAGCATCGTCTGCCACCACGGCGGCTCGGGCGGATTCTCCGCCGAGATATTGACCCCCTTGTCCGCGAGACGCGCATAGAGTTCCTGATCGCTGTTCGGCGCATCGGGCGCAATGGTCGTGAACTCCGTCCCATCCGTCAGCGTGCCGCGAATGTTGTTCTGGACGAGGACAACCTTATCCACCTCACCCGCCTTCACCTTCGCGTTGAAGTCACTGTAGCTGAGCGCCGTCGCCTGCGGTGGCTGATGGCTGCCCGACATATAGTCGGCGACCGTCCACACGACAAAGAACATAAGCGCATAGAACGCAAGATTTCTAAGGATTGATTGATTCAATTCTTCCCTCCCGTTTATTCGTACACAGAACGCTTAAGCACCCCGATATAGGGCAGGTTCCGATATTTCTCCGCATAGTCCAGTCCGTATCCCACGAGGAACTCATCGGGAATCTCGTACCCAAGATAGTCGATCTCCACAGGTGCAACACGGCGCGAGGGTTTCGACAGGAACGCACAGATCTTGATGCTCTTCGGGTGTCGTCCCATGAGCATCTGCTTCAGATAGTGCATGGTTGTTCCCGAGTCGATGATATCTTCGATAATGATGACGTGCTTGCCCTCGATCGAAAAGTCGAGGTCCTTCAGAATCTTGACCTGTCCGCTTGAGACGGCGGCATCGCCGTAGCTGGAGACGATCATAAAATCAAAAGCGACGGGATGGTCGATGGCGCGGACAAGATCCGTGAAAAAGACCGCGGCCCCCTTGAGTATCCCAACGCAGTAGACCGTCTCGAGAGCATCGCCGTAATCCCGCGCAATCTCCGCACCGAGTTCCTGCACACGCGCACGAATCTCATCAGCGGAAAAGGTGATGCGCTCAATATCCGTGTTCATCATTCGACTGTCGTCTCCTTCACATATACAATACGCAAAATATCCGTACAGGATTCTGTCACAGGCGCAAGCGTACTGCGCCGTCCGCCTGCAATCCAGAAAATCTCCTGTGTATCCGCAAGCGCAAGCAGGGGAATGGCGTCCCGCTCTTCACGCGGAATTTTGTCGTCAATCAGGATGTCCTTGATTTTCTTTCGTCCGATCGGGAGCTGCATAAAATCTCCCGCGCGTCGGGTTCGCAGTACGAGCGGCGGCAGCTGCGCACGATCGGCATAGACAGCTGCATGGTGCTCCATTCGCACGCAATCGTCCGCCGTCATACAGGACAGATGTCGGAACTCAAACTGTATGCCCTGAAAATTTATTATACCATATTCGGCGGTGAAAGAAAGTATAATTTCTTTATTTTGTGCGCTTGCCTGTGCGGGGCGCATCAACGTCAGTACGCCACGGCGCACGGCAGCATACCATCCGCTCTGCATCTCGGCGCGTGCTGCACCCTCGGCAAAGATGAGCGCACGCATCCGCTCCTCGTGGAGATAGGAAAAATCCCGCACCGCGCCTGTCTTCTGTGCCCAGAAGAGACGCAGAACACGCCGCTGCATGGCGGGATGAAGCGTACGCAGAACAGCAAGTAAAAGTCCCTCGGGATGTGCGGCACGCTCAAATTCCGTGCGTGCAAGCGCACTGAGGAAGTCATCCTCCTCGGCGGCAAGCACACTCAGACGCGTGAGTGCATCGCGCACGGCAGGATTGTATGTACGTACAAGCTGCGGCAGGAGCTCATGGCGGATGCGGTTGCGTCGTGCGTCCATCACATCGTTCGTCACATCGTGGCGCGGCATCAGCCCCCGCTCAGCTGCATACTGCTCGATCTGTGCACGCGTGACAGTAAGGAGCGGCCGCAGATGCCGACCGTCCCATTCCCGCATTGCCGCAAGCCCCTGTGTCCCTGTGCCGCGCAGGATACGCAGGAGCACCGTCTCCGCAAGATCATCCGCGTGGTGTGCAAGGACAAGCGCATCACAGCCATGTTCCGTCTGCACGCGATGGAGAAAGTCATAACGGCAGACACGCGCCGCCGTCTCAAGCGAAAGTCTATGTGCACGCGCATAGACGGGTACATCCCCCGCCTCGCAGACAAAGGGAATCACACGCGCGGCACAGAACGCTTCGACGAAACGCGCATCCGAAAGGGAATCCGCACCGCGCATCCCATGCTCGTAGTGTGCGCAGACGAGCTCTGCTCCACCCGCCGCCCGCAGGATATCCAGGGCATCCAGAAGGGCAAGCGAATCCGTCCCGCCGGAACAGGCAACAAGGAGTGTACGCGCGGGGCGAAAAAAATCATGCGCACGCAGAACGCGTTCCACAAGTTTCTGCACAATCATCTCCATGAAAAAGGGCACTCCGAACGGAGTGCCCTTTGTTATCCTCATATGGACAGGTGCGCTGCGCGCACAGTCACTTTGGCATCAGCACATCCCTGTTTCAGCCACGGCGCGAGCCGCGTCCGCCGCGCTTGGAATCCGTCTTGCGGCGCAGATCGGTCAGCCGCTCATCGCTGTCCTTCAGGAAGCGCGACAGCTTGTCCTCGAAGGAAGGAGAGCCCATCTGCCGCGAAGCAGCTGTGCGGCGCAGGTCGCGCGGGGGGCGCGGCGGACGTGCAGGAGCGGCAGCCGCCTGTGCCGATACTGCCGGCTTATCCTGAAGAGCCTTGATCGAAAGTCCGATCTTTCCACGGTCATCCACGGTCAGCACCTTGACCTTGACCGTATCCCGCTCACGCAGGAAATCGTGCACATCGTTCACATAGACATCGGCAACCTCTGAGATGTGAATCAGTCCCGTCTTTCCCTCGGGGAGTTCGACAAAAGCGCCAAAATTGGTGATGCCCGTTACGACGCCCTCTACTACACTGCCAACTTCGATGGCCAATACAATTCTTCCCTTCAACTACAAACCGACGGGGTTGCCCCCAGTATCATTACCCGCTCATTATACAGGGGAGATGTACGCTATGTCAAGGAGTTCTCAGTTGCTGTTTGCACGCTTTCCGGGCGCATACGGAAGCTCGCCCGCCCCCGTCATCCCCAGCTCCTCGCGTGCCAGCTTCTCGATGTAGGGCAGCTCGCCCAGCCGCTCCTTCTCCTTTCGCAGTCGATCATTCTCCGCCTGTGCCGCCGCGAGCCGATCCGACGCGAGTCGCTGATCCTCATGCACGTGGGAGAGATAGAGCCCCTGCGATACGATCATCGATCCGAAATACCCCAGAATGAGCAGAACCGTGATGACAAACCAACGCGGCCTCCTAGCGTTCCTTCTCTGTGCCATACGCGACGCCTCTCTTCCTTGTCAGGATCTCTGTCAGACGTTCCGCCACATGCTTCGCCGCATCCGGGCGTGCGCAGTCATGTGCGGCCCTGCGCATTTCCGGAATGCGGTGTGCGAGGATTTCCTCCACCGCAGCTGCCATGTCCTCTCCGGGGTGCAGCCACACGGCAGCCCCGCGCCGCGTTGCATAGACGGCATTCTCCGTCTCAGGTCCCGGGATGGGGTCATGCAGGAGGAGCGGCAGTCCTGCCGCAAATGCCTCACTGATCGTCAGTCCCCCCGGCTTCGTGATGAGGAGATCCGCCGCGCACATCAGCGCGGGGATCTCATCGGTGTAGGCAAAGACGTGGATCTCGTGGTGCGATGTATGCGCTACCGTGCGTGCGTGTTCCTCAAGTACGGCATTGCGCCCGGCGACAACAAGGATGGCAAGTCGCCGCTCGACCTGTTCAAGAGTCGCGAGCGTCCGATCCATCCCCCCAAGCCCCAGACCTCCGCCCATGAGAAGGAGTGTCGGCAGATCCTCGGTCACCCCCGCACGCTCCTGCGCTGCACGACGCTCCAACCCATAGTCCGCGTGCGCGATCGGTATGCCCGTCGCGTGCACCATACGCGCATCAAAACCGCGTGCTGCCATTCCCTCCGCCATCGCCTCCGTCGCAACAAAGTAGACATCCACGCCGGGGACGAGCCAGATGGCATGCAGGGCATAGTCCGTCAGAAGCGCGGCAAGCGCAAAGCCCGCGCCGTGCCGCGTACGCCAGAGTGCCGCTGCCCCCTCGGGGAACGGATGCGTTGCTATGACGAGGTCAGGGGTATAGGCCCTGATAATCCGTCCCACCGTACGCACCATCACCTGTGCGAAGGCATTGCGGACGATGCCGCCGCCCGTCTTCCTGCCCGCAATGCGAAAAAACACGTCGTAGAGATCAGGAACAAAGCGCAGCATCAGGAGATAGATCCGCTTCATCAGATAGTGAATGACAGAGACTTCACGCGCCATAAAGTCCACCACATCCACCTGCATCAGCGCTGCCGCAGGATGCTCCGCAAGTGCTGCGCGGATCGCCTCTGCCGCACGCGTGTGTCCGGAGCCGATGGATGCCGTCAGGATGAGAATACGGACGCGCTCCATACTCCACCTCCTCACACAGTTATGCCTATTTTATCACAATTTCAACCGATGGACAAAAGTTTTTTACGCCATCAGTCCGCCGTCGACACAGTAGATGCTCCCCGTCACCCACGAAGCCGCAGATGAGGCGAGAAACGCGATGACCGCAGCAATTTCCTCGGGGCTGCCGATGCGCCCCATGGGATAGTGCGCCGCCATTTCTCTCAGCTGCTCCTCGCGCGGCAGATGTGGTGAGAACTGCCCCTCCGTCAGCGGCGTCAGCACATCCGCAGGTGCAACGGCGTTGACGCGCACATGATCGCACGCGAGCTCCAACGCAAGCGAACGGGTGAAGGCAATGACCGCCCCCTTCGTCGCCGCATACGCCGCACAGAAATAATTGCCATGCAGCCCTGCATCCGAAGCAACACTCACAATATTGCCGTGCGTCTCCCGCAGATGGGGCAATGCCGCCTGCGTCAGATAAAAGCTCCCCTTGACGTTCGTTGCAAGCAGATCCTCGAGAGCATCCTCCCTAAGATCATCGAGTGCCCCCTCCGCATAGATTCCGGCAGAGTTGATGAGCACATCGAGCGTACCAAACGCACGGATTGTCTCCTCCACCGACCGTGCACAATCCGCACGTCTGCGCACATCAGCGGACACAAAGAGAGCACGCTGCCCCGCCGAAAGTACGGCGAGCGCGTCGTGTCCGCGTGCCTCCTCACGCCCGATAAGAACGACGCATGCCCCCCCCGCAAGGAAGAGTTTTGCACAGGCAAGGCCAATCCCCGAAGTTCCGCCCGAGATCAGTGCCGTTTTTCCGGCAAAGGCATCGGCAGCGAAAATACTCTTTTCCATATCCATCGTACCAACAGACAAAAAACCGGACTCCTCATGGAAGTCCGGTCTCATGTGCAAGAGAAAACTCAGTTCACAGAATCCTTCAGAGCCTTGCCAGCCTTGAACACAGGCGACTTCGACGCCGGGATATCAATCTCCTCGCCCGACTGCGGGTTGCGACCCTTACGAGCCTTACGCCCCTTCACCTCGAATGTTCCGAAACCGATCAGCTGAATCTTGTCGCCCTCGGAAAGTGCATTCTTGACCGTCTCGAAAACGGCATTGACCGCCTTCTCTGCGTCCTTCTTTGTCAGACCTGCCTGCTCTGCTACGTTTGCGACCAATTCCTGCTTGTTCAAAGTAGCATCCTCCTTTAGATATTTTCCATTTACTTGACGACCACGGGGGTCGCACTTTCATGAGAGAATTTAACAGAATTACCTAGAAAAATCAAGCCCAAAAACAAAAAAAGCTCTTTTTTTCCCTAAAAACCTGCGATTTTTTACCCATTTTCCCAAAAAGCGGGCGTGTACGGGATGAAAAGTGTGGTCAAATGATCGATGTCTTCCTGCCAATCAAGCTCAAAGAGAGGAATCCGTGTGACCCGTTCATCGGGCAGCCCCAGATGATGCAGATAGATGACCTCCTGTGCGTCGGGGAAATGCTCCATGAGAAGGATTTTACGATCCGAGGCAAGCTCGCGTGAGTAGAGCTGTGTGATGATGAGATCCTGTGTGGGCGGAGCCGCAACTGCGTCCTCATCCATTGCATCAATGATGGAAACTCCGTTCACGGGGTCGATGCCAAGTGCCGCAAAAAGCGGCTCCAAAAAGCTCATCGCGGGCAGAATCTCGAGCGACATCCCCTCCTCCATCGCGCGTTCGCGCAGCAGCTGAACCGTACGCTCGGCAACAAAGGGACTGCCCGGAACGAGATAGAGTACATCGCTCTTCGCGGCACGCGCAAAGAGATCGTCCGTAATCGCTTCATAGAGCTCGTCGAAATCGTCCGCACGCTCGTAAAAATCGTCGTAGGTCTCGTAGGAAATCCCCGCCGCATCCAATGCCTCCACCGTCGGATGAATGCGCGTGCGCAGGAGAATCTGCTCTGCCGCCTCAATGCGCGCCCATGTGCCGCGCGTCATCAGCTCCGCACCGGCGGGACCAAGGCCCGCCACCGTCAATTGATATGCCATGTCTCACTCTCCACTTGCCATCTTCACAATCTGCAGTGCTGTATCCAAGATCTCCCTGCGCTCCTTCGGCTGAAGGCGGATGCGGTAACCGTCGCCCTCGGGCAGAGACCCGACACGACGCCCGAATGCACGGTCAAGCCGCATAAGTACCGGCAGAGGCAGTTTCTCGCCCTCCCCCAGTGTGATATCCAGAGCATCTCCCTTCGCCGCAATGCTGCGTGCGCCGAAACTGCGTGCACCGTTCTTGATACGCGCGATGTCGAGGAGTGCGAGCACGGGCTTCGTCGGTTCGCCGAAGCGGTCGATCAGCTCGTCGAGCAGTATCTCCAAATCCTCGTTTGTGCGCACTGCGGCGATCTTTTGATAGATCTCGATCTTGTGCATCGCATCGTCGATGTATCCGCCGTCGAGATATGCCTCCACAGGCAGGTCGATGACCGTCTCCACAGGCGGCGGCGCAGGTGCCTCGCCCTTTTTGCGTGCGACCGCCTCCTCGAGCAGTTTCACATACATCTCGAAGCCGACGCCTGCAATATGTCCGTGCTGCTGCGCACCAAGGAGGCTGCCCGCCCCGCGGATCTCAAGGTCTCGCATCGCAATCTTGAAGCCCGAGCCGAGACGCGCGAACTCCTTCATCGCCTGCAGACGCTTCTCCGCCGTCTCACTGAGCACCTTGTCACGCCGATAGGTGAAGTAAGCGAATGCCATCTTTGCCGAACGTCCGACGCGCCCGCGCATCTGATAGAGCTGCGAGAGACCGAAGCGGTCGGCATCGTAAATGATGATGGTATTTGCATTTGCGACATCGATGCCGTTCTCGATGATGCTCGTCGCGAGCAGGATGTCATAATGCCCCTCATAGAAGTCCATCATGACCTGCTCAAGGATGTCCTCATTCATCTGCCCGTGTGCCGAGGCAATGCGCGCCTCGGGCACGAGACGCAGCAGATGCTCGCGCATACGGTCGATGCTCTCCACGCGGTTGTAGATAAAGTAGATCTGTCCTCCGCGCGCCAGTTCGCGTTCGATCGCGCCGCGCATCATTGCATCGCTGCTCTCCACGACGTAGGACTGCACGGGCAGACGATCAGCGGGCGGCGTTTCGATGATGCTCATATCGCGTGCCCCCGCAAGCGACATATGCAGCGTACGCGGGATGGGTGTCGCCGAGAGGGTCAGCACATCGACCCCCGCTGCAAACTCCTTGATCTTCTCCTTCTGCGTGACGCCAAACCGCTGCTCCTCGTCCACAATCAAGAGACCGAGATTCTGAAAGCGTACGCGCTTGCGGTTCAGAATCGCATGCGTGCCGATGAGGATATCCACACGTCCGCGCGCCACCTCGTGCAGCGTCGCCGCCTGTTCACGCACAGAGCGGAAACGGCAGACCACATCCACCTTCGGCGCAAAATCCGCAAAGCGCGCGGCAAACGTCTGATAGTGCTGCTGCGCGAGAACCGTTGTGGGTACGAGCACCGCCACCTGAAAGCCGTCCATTGCCGCCTTGAATGCGGCGCGCACGGCAACCTCAGTTTTGCCGAAGCCCACATCGCCGCAGAGGAGGCGATCCATCGGCTTCGTCTGCTCCATGTCACGCTTGATCTCCGCAATGGCACGCAGCTGATCCTCCGTCTCCTCGTAGGGAAACGCCTCCTCGAACTCACGCTGCATGGCATCGTCGGGCGTAAAGGCATGCCCCTGTGCCATCTGACGCGCAGCATAGAGTTCGAGCAGATGGTCGGCAATGTCCTCCACGGACTTCTGCGCCTTGGCTCGTGCGCGTGCCCAGTCCGCCGTCCCCATGCGGTGCAGGCGCGGCGCAGTTCCCTCCGACCCGATGTATTTCTGCAGCAGCCCGACCTGATCCGTCGGCACAAAGAGCTTGTCGTCCCCGCCGTACAAAATCCGCAGATAGTCGCGGTGAACACCCGCGACCTCGAGCGTCTCCACGCCGAGATATTTCCCGATGCCATGCGAGGCATGGACGACGTAGTCGCCGGGTGCGATCTCGCGAAAGTGGCGAATGCGCTCCCCCGCCGATGCTGTACGGCGCAGCTTTGCCTTGTGCCGTCCAAAGATATCCTGCTCCGTGAGCACGGCGATCCGCGCCGCACTCAGCTCAAAGCCCGCGCGCGTACTGCCCGAGGCAACGGCGACAGCACCGTCCTGGGTGTCTCCCTCCCTGCGTACGAGGACGGTGGGGAGCTTCCATCCCATCAGCATATCGCGGATGAGATTCGCCCGCTCCACCCCGCCCGCGAGCACGAGCACCTGCATTCCATCCGACAGATAGCGGCGCAGCTCACTCTCAAGAAGGTGGAACTGCCGCCCGAATGCCGTCATGGGAATCATTTGAAAGGCAATGAGGGCGGTAGGCGTACACGCAGGAAAGGAGCGGCTCATCAGTGCGGCAAAGACCTCGTGGCCCGTCATGCCCGCCGCAACGAGCTCCTCCCACGAGAACAGACGTGCCGCCCGCCCCTCATCCTCCTGCACCGCATCCGAAAGCGCAGAGATGAGGCGCGACGGTTCATCAAACACCGTCACCCCCTCGGCACCAAGGTACGACAAAAAGCACGCCTCCCCCTCGTCATCCGCTGCACGCAGCGGCATGACGGAAGCCGTGCCAATATTCTTGATGGATCGTTTCGTCAGGGGATCATACTCGCGCATGGAGTCGATCTCCGTATCAAAGAGTTCTACGCGAATGGGTGAGAGCGCATTGATCGGAAAGATATCAACGATGCCGCCGCGTACGCTGAACTGCCCAACGTGCTCCACCTCGGGCGCATGCTCGTAGCCGAGTGCCGACAATCGCTCGATCAGCACCTCGCGTGGCAGCTGTTCCCCAAGCCGCAGGGAGAGTGCCGCACGCGAAAACTCCGCCGTGCTCAGCCCCTTTTGCACGGCCGCCCCGATCTCCGCAAGCACGATGATCGGCTCGCGGCGCAGGAGACGTGCGAGGATGTTCATGCGCTGCGCCGAGCGTTCCAGCCCCTTTGCCGCTCCCGGTGCAGCGAAGTCCATGCGATCCAGTTCGGGCAGCTCATAGATATCCGCCTCGGGCAGCAGTGCCGTCAGATCCTCCTGCCACGCGCGCAACGCCTCGCGCCCGCTCGTAACAATGGCGAGCGGGCGCGGATTGCTGTCATAGGCGGCTGCAACGGCGGCGTGCTTCATCGAGCCGGCAAACCCGTATGCGAGGGTCTGCTGCGGAGCAGCGGTCAGTGTCTCCACGAGCTGCCCGACCGCACGATCCGCGCGCAGGATAGAAAAGAGTGCGTTCATTTGGGAGCTGCGGCAAGTGCCGCGCGTACAAAGCCCGCAAAGAGCGGGTGGGGGTGGTTCGGGCGTGACTTCAGCTCCGGATGGAACTGCGAAGCAACAAACCATGGATGATCCACGATCTCGACAACCTCCACGAGGCGATTGTCCGGGCTTGTCCCCGCAATGACCATCCCCTTCTCCTCAAGCTGTGCGCGGAATGCGTTGTTGAACTCAAAGCGGTGACGGTGACGCTCACTGATCTCCCCCTCACCATACTCCTCACGCGAACGAGAACCGTCTGCGAGGACGCAGGGATAGGCACCGAGGCGCATCGTTCCGCCCTTCTCCTCGACATCCTGCTGATCCTCCATCAGCGCGATGACAGGGTGCGGTGTCTCCGGCGCGAACTCCGTGCTGTGCGCATTTGTGAGTCCTGCGACATGGCGCGCAAACTCGATAACGGCGCACTGCATTCCAAGGCAGAGCCCGAGGAACGGAATCTGATGCTCGCGCACGTATTGGATGGCGCGGATCTTCCCCTCGACGCCACGGTCGCCGAATCCGCCGGGCACGAGAATGCCCTTGCACCCGACAAAGAGCTCGTCGAGATCCACGTTCGGGTTCTCAAGCTCCTCCGCATTGACCCATGCAATTTTGACCTGCGCATCGTTCTCGATACCGCCGTGGTGCAGAGCCTCCGTCACCGACATATAGGCATCGGGGAGGGCGACGTATTTACCAACGACGGCGATCTTCACCTTCTTCGCGGGATGATTGATCTTAAAGACCATCTTCTCCCACGCCTCCATGTTGGACGGATCGAAGGTCATTGCCATCTTCTCAAGCACAATGCGGTCGAGCCCCTCCTGCTGCATCATCAGGGGGACTTCGTAGATCGTCGATGCCGTGCGGTTCTCGATGACCGCATCCGCATCCACATCGCAGAACAGCGCAATCTTCTCCTTCATGTCGCGCGGAATCGGCTGCTCCGTACGACAAACAAGGATGTCCGGCTGAATGCCGATGGCACGCAGCTCCTTGACGCTGTGCTGCGTCGGCTTCGTCTTGAGTTCGCCCGCCGCACTGATATAGGGGAGCAGCGTCACATGGATGTAGAGCGCATCGTTCTTGCCGACTTCCTTCTTGACCTGACGGATCGCCTCCAGGAACGGCAGGCTCTCGATATCGCCCACCGTACCGCCGATCTCCGTGATGACGACATCGGCGTTGTCCGCCTTTGCCACATCGTAGACGCGCTGCTTGATCTCGTTCGTGATGTGCGGAATCACCTGCACCGTCGAGCCGAGATAGTCGCCGTGACGCTCCTTGTTGAGCACCGACCAGTAGACCTTGCCGCTCGTGATGTTTGACCGCTTCGTGAGATTGATGTCGATGAAACGCTCATAGTGCCCGAGGTCGAGATCCGTCTCCGCACCATCGTCGGTGACAAACACCTCGCCGTGCTGGTAGGGGCTCATCGTGCCCGGGTCGATGTTGATGTAGGGATCAAATTTCTGGATCGTGACCTTCAGCCCGCGATTCTTGAGCAGACGACCGAGCGATGCCGCCGTAATGCCCTTTCCGAGCGATGAGACCACGCCGCCCGTGACGAAAATATACTTTGCCATGCCGTTCCTCCGCACGTTAGTTTTGAATGCTCTCGAGCTTCTTCTTGCGTGTCGCCTCCTTCGTGATGGCGGTCTTTGCCGTCCCTCCGGACGAGCGGGATGAGGAGCGCTTGACCTCGGGCGGAACCCACTCGGTCAGCCCCCATTTGCTCTCGCCCTCATAGTGAAAACGACTGTCCATATTCATCATCGTATAGATCTCGGAAATTGCCATTGCAAGCGACTGCACAGGCTTGTGCTTCGTCTCGATGACCTCGGTGATGAGCTCCTTGTAGTGCATCGGCGTTTTTTTCTGCGTGAGGATATGATGGGCAATGTCCGTTTCCGCCATTTGTTCAAAATCCATGAATACGCTCCTTTCAGAGAGTTACGGAAGCACTGATGATCAGCGAATTCTTACATCTTCTCCGGTGCCGAAACACCGAGTACACTGAGGCTGTGACGGATCACGCGCCCCGTTGCCAGCACGAGGGCGAGACGCGCCGAGGCGAGCGGCGGCTTCTGTCCGACAATGCGGCACTTATTGTAAAAGGAATGGAATGCACCTGCCAGCTCGTGACTGTAGCGCGCAATGCGCTGCGGTGCGAACTCTGCCGCCGCGCGTGCAATCTCCTCGGGATAGGCAGCGATCTTCTTGATGAGTGCAATCTCCGTCTCGTCCGTCAGAAGTTCCAGCTCCGCTCCGTCCCGCACAGAAATTCCCGCCTCGTCCGCCTGGCGGAAGATGCTGGAAATGCGCGCGTGTGCGTACTGAATGTAGTACACGGGATTTTCGTTCGACTTCTTCGTCGCAAGGTCAAGATCGAAGTCGAGCTGGCTGTCCAGTGAGCGCATAAGGAAGAAATAGCGCGCCGCATCGACGCCAACCTCCTCCATCAGCTCACGCAGCGTGACCGTCTCACCCGTGCGCTTGCTCAGCTTCACGAGCGCACCGTCCCGATAGAGGCTCACCATCTGCAGGAGCAGCACCGTCAGTTCCTCGGGATCGTGTCCGAGTGCCGCCATCGATGCCTTGACGCGCGCGACATAGCCGTGGTGATCTGCGCCCCAGATGTTGATGAGGCGACCGTAGCCGCGCCTGTATTTATCATCGTGGTAGGCAATGTCCGCCGCGAGATAGGTCGGAACACCGTTGTCGCGGAAAATGACGCGATCCTTGTCGTCGCCGTAGTCCGTCGAGCGCAGCCAGACCGCCCCGTCCTTCTCATATGCCGTACCGCGTTCGAGGAGTACGTCCACAACGCGCCGCACAGCATCGGGATGCAGCCTTCGCTCGCTGTACCAGCGATCGAACGTCACGCCGAAATCCGCAAGATCCTCCTCAAGTGCCGCGAGCTTCTCACGATAGGCGACATCCTGAAACAGCTTCAGACGCTCCTCCTCAGGAAGGGAAAGATACTTGTCCCCGTCACGGTCGATGATGCGCTGCGCCGTCTCCACAATGTCTGCCCCGTGGTAGCCGTTCTCGGGGAACTCCACGGGCTTTCCCAGCAGTTCCAGATAGCGCGCATTCACCGACACGGCAAGCAGATTCATCTGATTGCCCGCATCGTTGACATAGTACTCGCTGTCCACAGTATAACCAGCCGTACGCAGGAGTTTCACAAGTGCCGAGCCGACTGCTGCCCCGCGCCCATGCCCGACGTGCAGAGGCCCTGTCGGATTCGCGCTGACATACTCCACCTGAATGCGCGGTGCGCCGTTGGGCGGCAGTGTGCCGAATTCCTCCCCCGCCGCAAGCACAGTGCGCAGGGTGTCCGAGAGCACCGTCTTTTTAAGGTAGAGATTGAGGAAGCCGGGACCTGCGACCTCCGCATGATCGAGCCAATCGCCCGTAAGGCGATCCCGAATCACCGCAGCAATCTTCTGCGGAGACTGACGAAAGACACGTGCCGACTGCATGGCAAAGTTCGTCGCAAAGTCGCCCAGCTCCTTTTCCGGGGGCTCTTCCAGAAGAACAGGCGGCAGTGCCGCGCCCTCGGGCAGGACGCCCTCCGCTGCAGCCGCTTCCACGGCGCGTATGAGTGCCTGTTCAATCTGCTGTTTTATATCCACCTTGATTGATTCTCCTTTACATCGGCTCAATTCGTATTTCCAACGTATTGTCGCTCTGCCGCACGCCGTCCACATAGAGCGTATAGAAGATATACGCCTCCTCGCGCCCATCCGGGAACACGCGGAGACGGAGGCGGCGCGTCAGCGTCTTGATGAGGAATGTGCCGTACGGCGTACGGTAGTTGCTCGTGCGTTCCTCCCCTGCGGCGAAATGCTGCGCATAGCGTACAACACCGCGCCGCTGGAGCATGATGCCTGCGTCACTGATCCGCAGCACAGAGGGAACGACAGCCCCCTCGATGAGCTCACTATCGTCATAGCTCACATAACGGCTCTCTCCACGCAAAAAACGCCGTCCGGTAACGGACAGCGCAATGCGGCTCTCCTCGCCAGCAGCATCCACCTGTCTCCCGTCCAAGAAGACACGCACCTGCTCCGCACCCTTCATCGAATACTCCCTCCGATAAAAAGTGTGTCCTGCACAACCTAGGGAAGCACTGATAAATTCAGCCGCGCCGTCTTAGCACATCTTTTTCGCCCTGTCTGTGCCCTAGAATCCTCCACATAGTCTATGCTATGCGTCCGGTTTGTCTCCTTGACAGGACAAAAAATCTGCACCAATCCGACGGACTTCATTTTATCAGCGATTCCCTAATTCTGATCAACAGCGATCGCCAAATCCACCAGCTGACCGCTCAGATTCATCTCCACGACGAGATACTGCCCGTCGCTGATCTTGACCTCGAAGTCCTTTCCGACCGTCAGCGACGGTGTAGAAATATCCACATCCAGACCAAGTCCCGTGATGTTCGTCGCCGTGTGCGCCGTCAGCATATTACTGAGCTCCGAAATCGCGCTCTGCGCCATCTCGTCGAACGTCTCGACCGGCATCCCCATCATCATCTGAGACGCAATAAACCGTGCCGTATCTTCACTCATATTGTAGACGACATTCCCACGGATCTGCTTTGTAAATCCGACCAGCATTGACACACCGAGACTCTTGACCCGCGTCGAAGCGGCGTAGAGCTTCGTTCGTGTCGGCTCCGGAAACCCCAGCATCGGCATCACCGTTGTGAAGGCATCCACAAAAGGATTGATCAGTTTTGCATCCATTGATTACTCTCCCTCTGCAAAGCCCACATTCATCCGCACCATTCCGATTGGCAGATGTATACTGATACAGAATGTCGTCATACGGGGGCTGACAATATGCACCTGGGAGCCGCGTATCGTCCCCGGCGGCGTCAAGCGCAGTTCCTTTCCCTCAAGTACGTTGTTGATCTTCGAGACGGCGCGCCCTGCCAGAATGTTCGCGGCCTCCTCTACGGCATCCACAGCCTCATCGTCATCGAGCTCTTCCACAGACGAACGCCCGAGCATGTGCATCGCAAACAGCTTAATCATCGGCTCATCCACGTAGAGAATTGCACGTCCCGTCGTGAATCCCGTGATGCCAATGATGACCGCCACACCGCTCACATCAAGCGAGCGCGGCTCATATGGCTCAATCTCGGTCTCTCCCTCCATGCGGAGAAGCCCCGCAATGCCCTGTTGGAGGCCGCGTGCAAACGGCTTGGCATAAAGCTCACGAAAGACCGACTCCTGGCTTGCCGCCGACTCACAGATCAGATGGAGCGTATCCACCAGATCGGACTTGGCCGCCGGCTTTTGCAGAAACGCACGAATCCCGACCGCCTTTCCCTGCGTGATGAGGTTCAGATCCTTCATTGCACTGATCATCAGGATCTTCGCATCGGAATCTATGGTCAAAATCCGCCTACTGCATTCCAGACCATTCGCATCCGGCAGATTCATATCCATCGTCACGAGATCTGGGTGCAGCTCTGCGTAAAGACGGAGTGCCTCCACCGCATCCGCCGCCATTCCGCAGACCTCGAAATCCGTATCCCTTAAATTCTCGGCAATCATCACGCGGCTGATCTTGGAGTCATCCACGATCAGCACCCGTAATTTCCCCATACAACTTCACCCTCTTTTACGGATCACTTTATCCATCCGTTATTATAGCACGAAACAATGGCTTTCGTCACATGTTTTTTGGCAAAACTTCAACCCAATATCCATCCGGATCCTCGACGAAATAAATCCCCATCGCCGCGTTCTCATAGCAGATAATCCCCATCTCTGCATGTTTTTCCCGCGCCGCCGCATAATCGTCCGTATAGAGCGCGAGATGGAACTCCTTTTCCCCGAGATTGTACGGCTCTGTCCGCTCGTGCAGATAGGTCAGTTCCAGCTCAAAATCCGTTGCTCCGTCCCAGAGATAGACGAGCGTGAATCCCTCCGCCGCAAGACGTCGCTTCTCGCGAAAGCCAAATGCCTTTGCATAGAAATCCATGCTGCGCGTGAGATCAAGCACGTTAAAGTTCACATGCGTAAATGTAAATGCCATGTTCTCCTCCCCAAAAACATTGTATTACGGAAAAAATACAAATGCAGTAACAAATGTAAAACTATGCGCGATTCACGCGGTCAAAGAGCTCCGTCACCTCATGCGAAGGCTCTGCGTCCAGCTTGCTCACAATGTAAATCGCGAGAAGGCCAAGAACGAACCCGGGGACAATCTCATAGAGCCCGAACAGTGCAAACTGCTTCCAGATCAGTACCGTCATACCGCCCGTCACAATCCCTGCAAGCACGCCGCGCTCCGTTGTACGCCGCCAAAACAGGCACATGAGGAGTGCCGGGCCGAATGCAGCACCAAACCCAGCCCATGCGTACGCCACCATATCGAGGATAAAATTGTCGGGGCTCATGCCGAGGTAGATCGCCGCCGCTGCAATCGCAAGCACCGAGAGACGGCTCACCCAGACCAACTCCACCTGCTGTGCGTGTGGACGGAAGCTGCGCCGATAGATGTCCTGCGCAAACGCGGATGCCGCCACAAGCAGCTGCGCCGACGCTGTACTCATGATCGCCGCCAGCACCGCCGCAAGAATCAGACCGGCGATGACCGGAGGGAAGAGCTCCCCCGCCATCGCGAGAAAAACCGTCTCTGCTGCCGTTCCCTCAAGTGGAGTTTTCAGATAGACCGCGCCGACCATACCGACCAGAATTGCGGCAGAAAGAGAAATCACCACCCATGCCATTGCAATCCGCGTCGCCTGCGGCAGCTCCTGGGCATGGCGGATCGCCATAAAGCGCACGAGAATATGCGGCTGCCCGAAGTAACCGATGCCCCACGCCATGAGCGAAACAAACTCGATGAGCCCGAGCGTGGAGCCGTCCACCTTCGTGAGCGGCGAGAAAAATGAGGCGTGCTCCGCGTAGATCAGATCCGCCGTCGCGCTGAAGCCGCCAAGCATGATTGCCGCGCCCACAGGCACAACGAGGATCGCAAAGAACATCATCACGCCCTGGATGAAGTCCGTGCGCGAGACGGCGAGAAAGCCCCCGACGAGCGTGTAGAACACAACAACGCCCGCCCCCGCAAATAGAGCCGTCAAATATGGCAGGGCAAAGATCGTCTCGAAGAGACGTCCTGCAGCCACGAAGCCCGAGGACGTATAGAGAATAAAGAAGATCAGAATGAAGATCGCCGGCACAATACGCAGTGCCCCCGATGTCGCAAAAAAACGATTCTCGAAGAAATCCGGTAGCGTCAGCGAGTTGTTTGCCAGCTCCGTATAGACGCGCAGTCGTGCCGCGATGAACTGCCAGTTCGCCCACGTCCCGAGCGCAAGCCCGAGGGCAATCCAGCCCGCATTCAGCCCTGCTACGTATGCAAACCCCGGCAGCCCCATAAGCATCCAGCCCGACATATCGGATGCCTCTGCACTCATTGACGTGACCCACGCACCGAGTTTGCGGTTGCCGAGGAAGTAGTCGCTCATATTGCGCGTACGCCGGTAATAGTAGACACCGATCCCCATCATCACAAGCATATAGACAAGGAAGATCACACTGATTTCAATTTTTTCTGCCAAATGTACGACCCCTTACAAAAACAATATGTCGCTTATTATACGGGATTTTCTCCTGAAAAGCAAAGACATTTCAACACACTCTCGTATTGGGGCATAAAAAAACCCCGCATCGGCGGGGTTGCTCTTCAAAACCGCAGCACTACTCCTGCTGCTCGAACAGAGACTTGTCCACGCCGCAAAGCGGGCAGACAAAATCCTCCGGCAGATCCTCGAATACTACACCTGCTGCCAGATCGTAGTCGGCATCTCCTGCCGCCTCATCATAGACCCAGCCGCACACCGAACAAACCCATGTCTTCATGGGAAGCCCTCCTTTGAATATCATACACCGTATTGATTATAAATAATACACAGACGTATCGGGAGATTTGACTCACAAAGAGTTACTACCCAATAACAATTATTATATTACACTATTTTTTTAAATTTGGCTAGGGGTTTTGAAAAAATTTTTATGACGATACTCCGTCGGCTTGACCCCCATATGTTTTTGAAAAATTTTGCTGAAATAACGCGTGTCCTGATAGCCGCACGCTGCGGCGACCGCGTAGATCTTCTCATCGCTCTCGCGCAGCAGCTGCCCCGCACGGCGCAGACGGCAGTCCGTCAGATATGCACTGAACGAGGTTCCGCAGCGCGCAAAAAGCTTGTGAACATAGCTTACACTGAGACCGAGCTCATCCGCGACCTCACGAACGGTAATCGGCTCGGCCATATGCTCCTCCATGTGACGCACGGCATGGAGCAGATAGCCACGGATCGGCTCCTCTGCGGGCAGAGCAAGATGGACGCAGCCCGCATCCGCTGCGTCAGGTGATTGCAGGTGCAGACGCCGCGCTGCGATATGATCTGCCGCGAGACGCACGGCAGCAGCCAGCTCCTCATCGTCGAGCGGCTTCAGGAGGTAGGCACATACCCCGAGAGAGATCGCCTGCTGGGCATATTCAAACTCGCTGTATCCTGAGAGAATGATGTACTCCGCATCCAGCTCCTCACGCAGACGTGCAATCACCTCGAGCCCCGAAAGCCCCGGCATCTTGATGTCCACAATCAGCACGTCGGGACGTCGCTCACGGGCGAGGAGAATCCCCTCCATCCCGCTGCCCGCCGCCCCAATTACCTCCGCACCAAAATCCTCCCACGGTGTCAGGCGCACAATGCCCTGCCGCTGCATGGGTTCGTCGTCTATAATAAGCACTTTAATCATAATGAGGAGCCTCCTCCATGCGCTTCAGCGTCAATATTACCTCCGTTCCCTTCCCCTCTGTGGAGTGCAGCGTAATTCCGCAGTCCTCATCCCCGTTCAGCACTGCACGCATATGCACATTGTAAAGGCCAAAATGATTATCGTCGCGCCGCTCCAGCACTTCCTTCTGCCGCTGCGGCGACATTCCCTGTCCGTTGTCCTTCACGCGAAAGACAAGATGGCCGTTCTCCCGCATCCCCGTGATTGTGATACGCCCGCCGCCCTCCGCCATCTCAATGCCATGCCGGATCGCATTCTCGACGAGCGGCTGGAGAATCAGCTTCGGCACATAGCAGCCATAAACGCGCGTCTCCACACGCACCGACACCTTCAATCGCCCTTCAAAGCGCCGCTGCTGAATCTTCAGATAGGTGCGGAGAAAGCTCAGTTCCTCCGCCACCGTCACAAAGTCCTTCATACTCACCGAGGCGCGCAGCAATTTTCCGAGCTGGACGGCAATATCAGCCGCCCCCTCACTGTCCCCGAGCTTCGCGCTCCATTTGATGAGATTCAGCGTGTTATACATGAAATGCGGTTTTATCATCTCCGTCAGCGATTTCACCTGTGCCACGCGCAGCGTCCGCTCGCGCTCCCTGTTCTCCGCAAGCAGCGTTCGCATATGCTCGATCAGGCTGTTGAACGTCAGTGCGAGCTCACCGATCTCGTCGGTGCGGCGGACATCCACCTGCACGGAGAAATCATCGCAGCTGCGCACGCGGCGCATCGCCGTCGCAAGCGTATGCAAAGGGTGCCAGAGACGACGGCTCAGACGATAGGCAAGATATGCCGTCACACCAAGCGCAATCGCATCCACCATCAGCACAAGACGAAAGAGGTAATCCAGCGGCGCAGAGTCCAGACGCTGTCGCAGGTGCACAACAAAGCCCGTATCGGACGAAGCGTACGCATAGTCGCGAAACACGGACTCCATCGGCTCTGCGTCCGTCTGCGGCAAAAGAGTCGCAGAAAAGCCCTCGCGGTGATGGTCAAGCATATCCATCATCACATAGTGATAGCGATCCGCCAGGATGATCTGCCCCTCGTTGCCATCCTGCACACGTTGAATGAGTGGTACAAGAGCCTCACGCCGCACATCAATGACGACAAATCCGAGGAGTTCATCCCCCTCCCGAATCGCACGCACCATCGAAAAAACCGTCTCCCTGCGATCTGCCTCATAGCGATCTGCCGATACGAGTGCCCAGCCCTGCTCCTTTATGGCACGCCCAAACAGTCCCCAGTAGAGATTGCCGGGCAGACGGTAGTCACGTGGCAGATCGTCCGTCGCAATCACCTGCGCGCCGTCTGCAGAGAGGAGGTAAATCGTCGCCTCCCCCGTACGACCCGCGAGAGTCGCGTAGAGATCACCGTAGATATGCTCCACATCGTCGCGTGCACCGCGCAGAAATGCGAGTATCTCCGCACGCGCGAGCAGAGGGCTCATCAGCCGCTCATAATTGCCGACAAGGTTGTCAATCTCTCGTGAGATGCGCTGCACCTCCGCGCGTCCGCTCTTTGCCTGCGTATTCTCATAAACACTGTCCGCAGCATAGAGAATCATCGCAGAGGCAAGCAGGAGAGGAAACAGTCCGCCAAAGAACAAATAGGTCAGCAGACGCTTTTGATAACTAATCCGATATCGCTCCATAACAAAGACAGCCCCTCTCCTGGTGTGACGTGCACAACAGAAAAAACGAGGAAAAGAGCACTATTCCCTAATCTTCAGATTATAAAGAAAGAATACGGATAAATCCCATTTCTGTCAAGTGAAATTATAAAGAAATCATAATGTATATTTTTACGTTCAGACAAAGGAAAAACCGCCACACAGAGTGACGGTCTTGGAAGGGGAAAATATGGGAATGGGGGATGGGGGGGAAATGGGGATTTATTTGATAACCGCTGCGCGCCATTTGCTTAGGAACTCGTCCCGAAAGGAGACGGCGCGCTGCGTATCAAACCGAGTGTAATGAATCTCCGACAATGGGCGAAGATTCGGTGGTGCCGAGACATCGGCACGGGTTGAGCGAAATTCATAAGAGCCAAGACGCTCATGAACCTGACGGCTCATCGCAAAATCAAGAAATTTTTTTGCATTGTCTGTGTGCGGAGCATTTTTGATGATTGCAATACCGGTCGAGGAAACAGTCGTCCCCTCCTCTGGATAGACAATCTTCATATGCGCATCGCTTGTGATGTATTTGAGCACCGGCTCTTCAAACGTCGCAGTGACCGCACACGCTCCATCTGAGAGTGCCTTGATCTGTTCCGCCGAACTGCCAATGATGCGTCCATTCAGCTGATCCGCCATCTGCCCAATGACCGCAGTGTCATTGCCTAGCGCATCCATCATCGTGAGAAGCACAATGTAGGCATGGGTCGATTTAGTAGGATCTGCAAGTGCAATGCGTCCGTGAAACCTCGGAGCGAGAAGATCCCGCCACCCCTTCGGGGCATCCGCCTCACTCACCAGATCGGTATTATAGGCGATGACGTAAGGATCCATCGTCATGTTGTAGAAAGCATTGTCCCTGCGTACAAAATCAGATTGAATTGCAGACTTCTCGGGAGACACATACGGTTCGAGATAGGATGCGAGTGTAGCATAAGCATCCGCTGTACCGCCCCAGATGATATCGCCACGCGGTTTTTCCTGCTCTGTACGCACACGCGCCATGAGTTCATCCGAAGTCCCGCAGACAAGCTGCACCTGTATGCCGGTCTCTTCCTGAAACTCCTTGGCAAGCGACGCCGTCCAGTCCTCCGCGCTACAGCTATATACCACAACGATGTTGCCGTCCGACCGAGCTGGCTGCGGTTCTGCAGCGCAGGCCGTAAGGAGAAGTGCCACGGCGAGGAGAAGCGCCGCACCCCACATCTGCATACGTTGAAAGATGATCATCGTGCGACACCTCCTCAACGAGATGTCATCAATTTCAAATCTTTTTTGTTATTATAGAATTATCAGAACTAATCCGCAATTAGGCAATTCATCAATTTGGTATGATAATCCTATCTTCTATTGTTTTCCCCTCAATTCACGCTGTGCTTCAAAGAAATGAACCACCGCCTCCGCCGAAGGGCGATTCATTCCGGGGACACTGGCGAGTTCGTCGACCGAAGCCGCCTTAATCTTGTCCAGCGTTCCGAAGTGCGTCCAGAGTGCCTGCCGCCGCTTCGGACCGACACCGACAATATGATCCAATACAGAAACGAGGTTGCGCTTGCCGCGCAGCTTGCGATGAAACGTGATTGCAAAGCGGTGCGCTTCGTCACGGATGCGCTGGATCAGATAGAGGGACGGGCTGCGGCGCGGCAGCTCGACCGGCTCGGAGTTTCCCTCCGTAAACACCAGCTCAAACTGCTTGGCAAGGCCGACGACAGGAACATTTTTGTGTCCCGCCTCGTTACGGATGATCTCAAGTGCGGAGGAGAGCTGTCCCTTCCCGCCGTCGATAATGATGAGATCGGGCAGTTCCTCTTCGGGAAGCCCCACATACCGCCGCGTTGTCACCTCGCGCATGGAGAGGAAGTCGTCAGGCTTGCCCTCCGCACTCTTGATCTTGAAGCGACGGTAATCTGACTTCTTCGGCATACCGCCCTCGAAGACAACCATCGAGGCAACAGTCTCCTGTCCCTGATTGTGCGAGATATCGAAGCACTCCATGCGATGCGGCGGCTTCTTGAGCCCGAGATAGCGCCCGAGCTCCGCGACCGCGCCGATCGTCTGCTCATCGGCAAGACTGCGGCGCGTCTCCTCGTCCGCGAGGAATTTCTCTGCATTCCCCGTCGCCATCACGACAATATCGCGCTTCGTCCCGCGCTGCGGTGTGAGGAGAGCGACCTTTCCCCCACCCTTCTTCTCCGCAAGCCAGCGTTCGATGATCTCCTGCCCCGCCGCATCAATCGCACACGGGAGCAGAACCTCACGCGGCACAAAGGTTGCCTGATTGTAGTACTGCTCGAGGAATGCGCGCAGGATATCGGCGTCGCCCTCCTCCTCGCTCCCGCGCAGGAGGAAGTGCTCACGCCCGATCATCTTGCCGCCGCGGATGAAGAAGATCTGCACACAAACCCCCGCTGCCGAGCGTGCCATGCCAATCGCATCCTGATCGCCCGCACCCGTCACGATGTTCTGCCGCTCCGCCGCCTTGCGCACCGCAGCGAGCTGATCGCGCAGGCGAGCCGCCGTCTCGAAATGATAGGCTTCCGCCGCAAGCGTCATACGGTGTTCCAGCTCACGCTCCACATCGTCCGTCCGCCCCTCCAGAAAGAGGAGGACGGCGCGGATCATCGCACGGTAGTCCTCCTCCGTCACCTTGCCCACGCAGGGCGCAAGGCATCGCTTGATGTGGAATTCAAGACAGGTGCGGTCGGGCATCGTCCGACACGTACGCAGAGGAAAAAGGCGCTTCAGGAGCTTCAAACTGTCCCGCAGCGCCGTCACATTCGTATAGGGGCCGAAGTAGCGCGCTCCATCACGCACGACACGCCGCGTGATGAAGACGCGCGGATATTCCTCCTGCACCGTCACCTTTACATAGGGGTAACTCTTATCGTCCTTGAGCCTGATATTGTAGCGCGGACGATGTTTTTTGATCAGGTTTGCTTCCAAAATCAAGGATTCGACTTCGTTCGCAGTCATGATCGTCTCGAAGTCGGCGACGTGCGAGACCATTGCCCGCACCTTCGGGGCTTGATTTCGGCTGCTCTGAAAATACTGCCGCACGCGGTTCTTGAGGACGATTGCCTTACCTACATAGATAATCTTCCCACGTGCGTCCTTCATGAGGTAGACCCCCGGCGAATCGGGCAGCAGTTTCAGTTTTTCAGCAACGAGATCTGTCACGCTCAGTGTCCCGCCTTCATGCGGTTGATCGCACTGAACAGGGCAAGGATGGACGAGGTGATGATATCCGTATCCAGTCCCGCACCCCAGTAGACATTGCCATCCTCCCCCGTGATGCTGATGTAGGAGATGGCGCGCGAGGTCTGTCCGATCTCAAGCGCGTGCTCGCTGTAAGTCAGATTCGTGTAGTGGAGACCGAGATTCGCCTGCAGTGCATTCGAGATCGCGTCAAGACGGCCGTTTCCACGCGCCTCATAGGTGCGGTCCTCGCCGTCCACCTTGAGGTGCACATCGCCCATGCGCGAGCCGTCCGGCTGCTTTTTCAGATGGAAGTCCGAAAGCTCGAACGGGAAAATGACATTGACATAGGTGTCCATGAACACCTTGTAGATCTCGTCCGGCAGGAGTTCTTTGTGCCCGCTGTCGGACACGGCCTTCACGCGGTAGCTGAGATCCTCGCGCATCTTCTTCGGCATGCTGATGCCATACTGCTGTTCCATGATGTAGCCAACTCCGCCCCGTCCCGACTGGCTGTTGATGCGGATGACATCGCCATCGTAGGTGCGTCCGATATCCTTCGGGTCGATGTAGAGGTATGGCAGCGACCAGTGCTTCGGCTTGTTCTCCTCCCAGTGCTTCATCCCCTTGGCGATCGCATCCTGATGCGAGCCGGAGAATGCGGCAAAGACAAGCGAACCCGAATACGGCTGACGCGGGTTGACCTGCATGCGTGTCACCTGTTCGTAGACCTCGACGAGATGCGGCAGATTGGAGAAGTCGAGATGCGGATCGACACCGAGTGCGAACATATTCATCGCGACCGTGATGATGTCGACATTGCCCGTGCGCTCCCCATTGCCGAACAGCGTTCCCTCGACGCGATCCGCACCTGCGAGCAGCCCCATCTCCGCATCCGCTACGCCGCAGCCGCGATCGTTGTGCGGGTGGAGCGAGAGAACGACGCCGTCGCGGTATTTCAGGCGCTCGCTGACATAGGCAATCTGCATGCCATAGACGTGCGGCATCGACATCTGTACCGTCGAGGGAAGATTGATGATCGCCTTGCGGTCGGGGGTCGGCTGCCACACGTCGAGCACTGCGTTGCAGACCTCAAGCGCATACTCCGGCTCTGTGCCCGTGAAGCTCTCGGGCGAGTACTCGAAGCGGTAGTTTGCACCCGCCTCATCGGTCAGCTGTTTGAGGCGCTTCGCACCGTCCACGGCGATCTGGAGGATCTCCTCCTTCGAGCGCGCAAAGACCTGCTCGCGCTGTGCCGCAGACGTGGGGTTGTAAACGTGCACGATTGCATTCTTCACGCCGCGCAGTGCATCAAAGGTCTTGCGAATGATGTGCTCACGCGCCTGTGTCAGCACCTGCACCGTCACATCATCGGGGATGAGATTGTCCTCGACGAGACGGCGCAGGAATTCATACTCCGTCTCCGACGCGGCAGGGAAGCCAACCTCGATCTCCTTGAACCCCACGCGCACGAGAAGATCGAAGAACGCGAGCTTCTCGTCCAAGCTCATCGGGATGATAAGTGCCTGATTGCCGTCGCGCAGATCGACCGAGCACCAGATCGGTGCCTTGTCGGGTGCGTCCTTGCGCAGCCAGTCCAGACGGATCTCGGGCGGCATATAGTAACCCTTGGTGTACTTCGTGTGATTCATGATCGTTCCCCCCGCATTGTCAAAATACCTTTTATAAAACAAGAATGTCCTTCGCCGCGCATGTGGGGCGAAGGACGAGCCTACGTTATCCTAGCGTTGTGCTATCTTACCATATTCACGGGCAGTTTGCAAATATTTGGCTGCCAACGAGCATGGAGTGATGTCCCAAAGCGAACCCTAGTGGAGCAAGGGAGTAAAGCGTGCGACTCGCCCCCGGCGTACTTCTTTCGTTCAAGCGCAGCGCGTTTAAGAAGTACGCCGGTATTTAGGCGAACGAGCACGCGATCACTTGCGTAACTAAGCGTTCGCGTGGGACATCACCCGAGACACAGCGTCGCATTAAATTTCTCAATCAACTTCTCGGGCTTGTAGGACTCCTTCGCCTTGCGCAGCCCCTCGATCCCCATATCCTCCTCGCGGTTGATGTAGGTCAGATGGCTCCATGCATGCTCCACGAATCCCTGATTGATCGCGGGATATGCGCCGCGCAGCTCAGGATCTGCTTTCTCGACGTGAATCACCGCCGTATCCGTGTTCAGCTGCTCCCCGAACGTAAAGGCAATGACACGTCCCCCGAGGAGGATTGCGCCGCCCTTTAGCCCGAAGTCCTCAAAATTGTTCAGCACCTCAAGGATCGCCGTACGCTCATAGCCGATGAACGGATCGACCGTTCCATCCTCCTGCTTGTGCTGCTTGTACCAGCTGTTCAGCTCGAGTTTGCACAGCGTTACAACTTCATCCGTAATCGGCACGAACTCTGCGTCAGGGTGCTCCTTGCGGAACGCATTCAGATGATTCTTCTTCGAATGCAGCTTGCGTCCCGCGAGACTGATGAGTTTTTCCGAAAGATACACATAGTCGAAGTTATCGCGGTCGGCAACCACCTCGAAGTTCGCGCAGGTGCAGTCACGCAGAAAATCCGCATAGCCGCGCTCCATATCGTAGACGTGAAAGGGCTGCTCGATGTCCTCGAAGTACGCGAGCAGCTTCTTTGTCGCTGCGGGGTAAAGTGCGGGATCACAGAACGGCTGCAGCGCCGACACACGTGCCTTCCACTCGCTCACCACATAGAGGACGTTATCTTCCTCCGCGACGTGGACGTGGAACGGCTCGCGCCACATATAGAGGTTTGTAAAGTTAAAATGCGAATTCTCATAGTAATTCGCACGGAAATAGCGATCAAGCAGGGGCTTGTCTTCCTTTGTTAAGGCATGAAATTCGATAAGTCTCACCTTCCCTTTGGGTTTCCTAAAAAGTTCTCCTAACGGTTTCATTATAACAAAGCCGTCAAGCCCTGCTTAAGGAATCGCTGATAAAATGAAGTCCGTCAGATTGGCGTAGATTTTTTCGTCC